>DSBV01000023.1 GCA_011045955.1 Bacteroidales bacterium
AGGACGAATATAGAGCTTATTTCCATTCAGCGGAAGAGAGCGGGATTTTTTCCCCTCTCTTTGCTGAAAAAATATTGATGTCATCCTCACCGAAAGTTGCATTTATTGGTTGAATTTAGGTGATATAACTCTTTAACTATTGATAATTTACTTTAGTACAACAAAAATTGAAAACTTTTACTTTTAGGAATTACAAATTCTTATAACACCAATCTAAAAATAATTTGCGATTTTCAGGTTTAAACTATTAAACTTGCTATATATTAATCTTATACATACATTTTGATAAAAGCATAAGACTCTCAGATTTAGAATCCTTAAAATATATGACCATATATCCCACTGATTTTAAATATCTTTAAGTCTCTCTTCATGATGGGTAGTTTGCCATTCATTATCCTTTATCCATTTATTTACTATCTTTGCTTTGCCAAAAATCATTAACACCATGAGGAGCAAGTGGATAGTTGCTGCATTCACCGCTTTGGCCATACAAGGCTGTAAGCAAAACCGTTTCGACTCGGTACCAACACCCAAAAATGTTGAGCCGGTTACTATTGTTAGGTTCGAAAAGGAACTGTTTGCCATGAACCCCGATAGTTTGGAAAAATCATATTCCACATTGGCTCAAAGGTACCCCGATTTCAGCAAGCTCTTTACCGAGGGAATTATACGAATTGGGAAAAGTGATTCCCGCGATTTTTACAGGTATTTAAGGCTATTCCTAACCGATACCATGGTGCAGAATGCCAACCGAATGGTAAGCAACACATTCTCAACCAACGCCGAATTTGAGGACAAGCTACAAGATGCATTTGCTCGCTATTCATACTTTTTTCCCGGTAAAACATTGCCTAGTGTTTACACCTATATATCGGGCTACAACCTGTCGCTGGCCATCGACGATAGCCTGGTGGCGGTGGGACTAGACCGCTATTTGGGTAAGAATACCATACAGTATTCAATGCTTGGCATACCTATTTACTTGCAACGTAAAATGCACCCCGGTAAAATTTCCTCGGATGTTATTCGGGCTTGGCTATACAGCGCTTTCCCATTCCACGACTCCATCAACAATTTGCTTTGCAATATGATTTACGAAGGTCAAATCATGTACCTCACCAAAAGGATGCTCCCCAACCAACCCGACTCCCTTATATTTGGATTTACACCACAGCAGTACAAATGGTGCCTGAACAACGAGGCTGCCATGTGGACTCACCTTATTGAAAATAAACTACTCTTTACCACCAATACTGTTGACATCAACAAGATGATAAACGATGCTCCATTTACGTCGGGGTGTCCAAAGGAATCGCCCGGGCGTGCGGTGGTATGGATAGGTTACAGAATTGTGGAACGTTTTATGGAACGAAACAAAAATATCGAACTACAAGAATTGATGAAAATAAAGTATTACCAGGATATCCTTAATATGGCAAAGTACAAGCCCTAAAAAATGCCTTTAAACAAAAATTGCTGTTACTTGTTATTCTATTCCAATAAAAGTTACATGGTGAAATCTACATAGATTGATATCAAGCATGCATTCCCTGAATAACCTAAATCCTTTATAGATATGAAGAGCGATATTGAAATTGCACACGAAACGAAAATGAAGCCCATAACCGAGATAGCTGGTACGCAGGGCATCAATTCTGATGATTTAATACCTTACGGTAAGTATAAAGCCAAAATTCCCTTGAACTACATCGACAAGGAAAAGTATCGGCAAAACAAGTTGATACTAGTATCGGCTATAACGCCAACGCCCGCTGGTGAGGGTAAAACAACAGTGTCCATTGGCTTAGCCCAAGGTCTTAACCGAATTGGTAAGCAAGCCACTGTAGTTTTACGTGAACCCTCGCTAGGTCCAGTGTTCGGAATAAAAGGAGGGGCAACCGGTGGGGGATACTCCCAGGTTCTCCCCATGGAAGATATCAACCTTCACTTTACTGGCGATTTCAATGCTGTGGAAAGGGCGCACAACCTACTTGCTGCACTAATTGACAATAACATACAAAGCAAAAAACGCTCCCTTGGTATCGACCCCCGCACTGTACACTGGAAGCGAGTGATGGACATGAACGACAGAGCATTGCGTCACATCATTGTTGGGCTGGGTGGAACTACCCATGGGATACCCCGCGAAACCGGCTTTGATATTACAGCGGCTTCGGAGGTTATGGCTATTCTATGCCTTGCTGAGGGTATGGACGACCTAAAACGCAGATTGGGTAACATTTTTGTAGGTTATACCTTCGATAAAAGGCCCATTTACGCTCGCGATTTACATGCCGAGGGTGCCATGGCAGCACTATTACGCGACGCTATAATGCCTAACCTAGTGCAAACCATCGAGAACACCCCTGCTATTATTCATGGTGGGCCATTCGCCAATATCGCCCAGGGTACTAACTCGGTTCTAGCTACAAAAATGGGACTCTCGCTCAGCGAGTACGTGGTTACCGAGGCTGGTTTTGGTTTCGACCTGGGTGCCGAAAAATTCATTGATATTAAATGCCAGTATGCCGGGTTAAAACCTAGTGCAGTGGTGCTTGTGGTAACTATAAGGGCTCTAAAATACCATGGCGGAAAGCCTCTTAAGGAGGTTTCGCAACCCGATATCGAAGCTCTAAAAAGGGGTATTGGCAACCTGCAGAAACATGTGGAAAACATGAAACTTTTTGGCATTTGCCCCGTGGTGACTATAAACCGGTTTACCACTGACACTAACGAGGAGGTTGAATACATAAAAAGCGCTTGCAAGGAGATGGATGTTCAGGTTGCCGAGGTTGATGTTTGGGGTAAAGGCGGTGAGGGTGCTATTGAGCTGGCAAAAATTGTTAGTAAAATGGCCATGAACTGCCCCTACCAGCACAAAACCCTTTACGACTGGAGCTGGACACCCGAAGCCAAAATTGAAACCCTAGCCAAAAAGATATACGGCGCCGAAGCTGTAGATTATACCGCTCATGCCAAAGAGGATTTAAAGAAGGTTTACTCACTAGGACTCGAAAAACTGCCAATTTGCATGGCAAAGACCCAAAAATCGCTTTCCGATAATCCCGCGCTGCTAGGTAGACCTAAGGATTTTGTGGTAACCGTTAGGGAAATTGAGATTGCTGCTGGTGCAGGATTTATCATTCCAATTACCGGGCAGATTATGCGTATGCCCGGATTACCCGATGAGCCTGCAGCCGAACGCATTGATGTAGATAACAATGGGGTTATCAGCGGACTATTCTAACCTCACCTTTAGCATAAAAAAAGGTTGGCGCTTTGCCAACCTTTTTTTATGCTTACTATATTGCAAACGGTGAGTATTTATTACAAAGCCAACTCAAACATAAATTCAACAACCCCCTTACATTTTCCGTTGGAAATACTTCTGTTTAAATCAATAACAAATTTATTCTTTTTGTAGATATGATAGGCTAACCCAATAATCTCGAGAATTTTCCCAATATCTGCTCCGGCATAGTCAGTATAACACATAACACCATAAGCACCAAACAAGCTGAAGTGGTTTTTCAAGAACTTTACCTTTAAGAAAGTATTTAAACCCTTAGCAGTATATGAGTTACCCAAAGAATCGGCCAATGATCCCTCATAGTTTCCCAGCGATCGAAATAGCTGCCCTGTAAGAACAAGTCTGCGAGATTCATAGCTCAAGAAACCGGAATGCGTATCCCAATCGGGCTAGAGTGCTGTATTACCCTTACCATGTGTACCTGCTTAAGAAAACTGAAAACCGGGTAAACGCTCAGGTAATGGCCTTACAGTTAACCTCCACTGAAAAGTTTTGTAATTATTGTATTCAAGAGCATGGTAACCCCCTCCGTTAAAAACACCAACAGCAATTGACCCAAATTTGCCGGGATAAGCATTGCTAACAGTTTTTTGGTAACCCTCATTAATCTTTCCACCCAGTAAAACCGATGTGGTAACCCCGAAATCGGCCGATGTGAGGATTTTCATGTCGTCGAGGTACTTACTGGCTAGCAACAACCCTGTATGCGTTAACCTCTTCCTCGAAATCGATAAAAGGGGTAGGAACCTCTCCAACTAATAGCTTAGGGCTTGTGAATACGCCATAGCTGCCCTCGTCCTTATGCTCAACATAGCAATACTTTAAGCGCATTTCAAGGTCACCCTCACCATCGCCCTCCTTGTTAATTGTTAGGTCGGGAGTTATACGACCGGATAGATACTTGTTCTATGATTTTTCAAGGTTGATATAGCCTCTCTTTACTGAGAATTCGTTAAAGTTGCCATTACTTTCCTCATAGTACCTGTAGCCAAGAAATATTTGCGTTGAAACCTTATTCTTTTCCAAAAGTTGCAATATTTGTTGGTTTTGACAGTAAATTACAGAATCGTTTACATCTTGAGCATAAACAAAATGTTGCAAAACCATTAAAGCCGTTAGGAAAACAAATGTTCTCATTGCTAAAATTTTGTGCAAAGATAGCTGAGTCTATGCAAACTAGTTGTTAAGGTTTAAATGGTATGTTAAATTAATGTTAGGTGTAACCCAACTGCCATGGATTAACAAATTCAAACGGGCTAATTTCTGGAAGAATGAGTCGGAATGAGTCAGAATGAGTCAGAATGAGTTGGAATGAATCGGTATGAGATGTTTCGCTATCCTCAACATGACAATATCCCAACGAACAACGATCTACGAACAACAGACAACTACCCTTATCGTCCAAAGCCTAACGAAGGATCTCAGGTAAGGGCAAAAGGGAAAAAGAGCAAAGGGATGCTTCGGCGGAGTCTATCCCGATATATCGGGACTCAACATTACAGAGAACTGTTTCGGCGGTATTTATCCCATAAATCGTGAATCATCATGACAAACATCCCTAATTAAACAACGCTGGCGGTATTTTTGGTAAATCAAAAATATTGCAGGAGTAAGCCTTTTTAAGATCTGCACTAAATTGTATTTTTGTAGATTCAGTTAACAAATTGGTTCGGGTAACGTTAAATGGTAAAACTTTGTTTACATGATTAATAGAAAAATCGTTTTATTAGGATTGGTTGTAACTGCCGTATGCTTTTTTGTTTTAATGCTATCGTTCATTCCAAGGCCTAATTCGGGATTTGAAAGGTATAAATCGTTAAACCCTTGGAGCGACTCGGTTTACCAATCGTCGCTAATTTTTGCAATTCCCATCCCTGCGAAGCTGAGTTTTGCCGGCGAGGAAGTTCCCCTTCGCTATTTCGATGTTCGTGAATCGCTTGACCGTGAACTACATGTTAACACCTTTTGGCACTCGCAAACGGTTCTTCTGCTTAAACGTGCAAACCGCTACTTCCCCATTATCGAGCCAATACTCAAAAAAAACAATATCCCAGACGATTTTAAATACCTAGCAGTTGCTGAGAGCGGCCTTACCCAAGCGGTATCGCCATCAAAAGCTGTTGGATTCTGGCAAATACTTGAGGGTACAGCTAAGGAATTCGGGCTTGAGATTAATAAAGAAGTGGATGAGCGATACCACATTGAAAAGTCAACAGAGGTGGCCTGTCAGTACTTAAAGAGAGCCTATGAAAAATATGGTACATGGACCATGGCAGCAGCAGCATACAATTTTGGCATGAACGGTATTACAAAGCAAATTGACCGCCAAGATAGCAATTCTTACTACGATATGATTTTAGGCGACGAAACCGGCAGGTATGTGTACCGCATTTTAGCGCTTAAGGTGATTTTTGAGAACCCCAAGCAGTACGGGTTCTTTCTGGATAACTCCGACCTTTATCCACCACTTGAGTTCACGGAGGTTAAAGTTGACAGCACCATAACCAGCATTGCAAGTTTTGCAAGGCAGTACGGCATTAACTATAAACTCATCAAACTCTTTAATCCCTGGCTTAGGGAAAATTACTTGCTAGTTAAGCAAGGTAAATCGTACCTTATAAAAATACCACGAATGGGTTTCCGTGAGGAGGCATATAAATAGGTTTTAGCATGTTTCAGGATATTGATAAGTCGGCATTGGCCGATGAGGGTGAAATTGTTGTTGAGGGTGCACGCGTGCATAACCTGCGGAATGTTGACGTAACGATTCCACGGCAAAAGCTGACAGTAATTACCGGCCTGAGCGGCAGCGGTAAATCATCATTAGCATTCGATACTATATACGCCGAGGGGCAGCGGCGCTACATGGAAACCATGTCAGCCTATGCCCGCCAGTTTTTGGGTACACTGGAGCGCCCCGATGTCGATAAGATTTCAGGGCTTAGCCCTGTGATTTCCATTGAGCAGAAAACCACCAGCCATAACCCGCGATCCACAGTAGGAACAATTACTGAAATTTACGATTTCCTTCGTTTGCTTTATGCAAGGGCTTCAACTGCCTACTCTTATAAAACCGGCGAGGAAATGGTTCGTTATACCGATGAGCAAATTATCAACCTGATAAATGAACTATTTACAGGGAAGCGAACTGCCATACTTGCCCCGGTAGTCCGAGGGCGAAAAGGGCATTACAAGGAACTTTTTGACCAGCTACGGCGCAAGGGGTACCTCAACGCCCGTATTGATGGGGAAATAACGGAACTACGACCCGCCATGAAGCTCGACCGTTACAAAACACACTACATTGAGCTTCTGGTTGATAAATTCCGAGTGGGCGAGGGTGATTTAAAAAGATTAAGCCAGTCAGTGGCAACCGCTATGAACATAGGCAAGGGAATCATCATGGTGCTCAATATGGATAGCGGTGAATACCGTTACTTTAGCCGCAACCTGATGTGCCCCACAACCGGCATTTCGTACGATGAGCCTGAACCCTATACATTTAGTTTCAACTCCCCCAAAGGTGCATGCACGCATTGCAATGGTTTGGGTTACATAAACCAGGCCGATATTGAACGAATTATACCCGACCCACAACTGAGCATTAAACGCGGTGGTATTCAACCGTTGGGACCTTACAAAAACTCACTGATATTCTGGCAACTGGAAGCCATTGCCTCAAAATACGATTTCTCGCTAACGGATCCCATTGGGAAAATCCCTGAGGAAGCGCTAAAAGTCATTCTTTACGGCTCTGAAGAACAGTTTAAACTAAAGCATCCGAGCATTGGGGTGAACAGCTCTTACTTCCTGAGCTTTGAAGGGGTAATCAACTACATCAAAAACCATCAAACCAACGATGAGCTGAATGGCAAGGGCGACCGGTGGGCAAACCAGTTTATTAAGCAGGTAACATGTCCAACCTGCAAGGGAACACGGTTAAAAGAAGAATCGTTATGGTTCAAGGTTGATGGCAAGAGCATAGCCGATGTTTCAGCCATGGACATCGAAACGCTCTGGCATTGGCTTCAGGGTTTAGAGAATCGTCTTGACAGCAGGCAAAAAGCAATTGCCACCGAAATACTTAAGGAGATTAGGGAGCGCGTACGTTTTCTGCTCGACGTAGGATTGGGTTATCTTTCGTTAAACCGTGGCTCATCAACCCTATCGGGTGGCGAGAGCCAACGCATAAGGCTGGCTACCCAAATTGGTTCAAAACTGGTAAATGTGCTATACATACTAGATGAGCCTAGTATTGGGCTTCACCAGCGCGATAACGTTAAGCTTATCAACTCGCTCAAGCAACTCCGCGATGCAGGAAACTCCGTGATAGTGGTTGAGCACGATGAGGAGATGATACGTTCAGCCGATTACGTGGTAGATATGGGCCCACGCGCCGGCAGGCATGGCGGGAAAATAGTTGCCACAGGTACTCCCTCGGAAATACTGATGTCCAACTCGCTTACCGCTCAGTACCTCAACGGGCAACTAGAGATTCCTCTGCCTAAGCAACGACGTAAGGGCAACGGCAAATTTTTAACCGTAAAAGGAGCGCGGGGTAATAACCTGAAAAACATCACCGTAAAATTCCCGCTTGGCACATTTATTTGCGTTACGGGTGTATCGGGAAGCGGCAAGTCGACACTGATAAACGAAACGATCTACCCTGCCCTAAGCCGCCATTTGCACCGTTCGTATGCTCAACCCTTGGAACACGATAAAATTGAAGGAATTGAAAACATCGATAAGGTAATTGATGTTGACCAATCGCCCATTGGGCGTACGCCACGGTCGAACCCGGCAACATACACTAACGTATTTAACGATATTCGCAAGTTATTTGAGCTTACCCCCGATGCCAAAATAAGGGGATACAAGGCAGGGCGTTTCTCGTTCAACGTAAAAGGCGGAAGATGCGAAACCTGCAAGGGCAGTGGAGTTCAGGTTATTGAGATGAATTTCCTGCCCGACGTTTACGTTAAATGTCCCGACTGCTTGGGCCGTCGCTACAATCGCGAAACGCTTGAGGTAAAGTACAAAGGTAAGAACATCAGCGAGGTGCTGGATATGACCATTAATCAGGCCGTGGAGTTCTTTGAAAGCATTCCGCAAATCCATCAGAAGCTTAAAACACTACAGGATGTGGGGCTTGGCTACATCACATTGGGGCAACAATCCACCACCCTCTCGGGTGGTGAAGCCCAGCGAGTGAAACTGGCCACAGAATTAGCCAAACGCGATACCGGTAAAACCCTATACATTCTGGACGAACCCACTACTGGCTTACACTTTGACGATGTACGCATTCTGCTCGAGGTGCTTAACAGGCTAGTTGACCGTGGTAACACGGTTATTGTGATTGAGCACAACATGGATGTGATTAAAATGGCCGACTACATTGTTGATCTTGGCCCCGAGGGAGGAGCAGCAGGCGGACAGGTGGTTTGCTCAGGTACACCAGAAGATATTACTAAATCGGGCTGTGGTTACACCTCTGAATTTTTAAAAAAATACATGCTATGAACGGAACTAAGAAAACAAGTTTTAGCGACAAGATTTTAAAGGGCATTGAGGTTGCAGGTAATACCTTACCTCACCCTGTTGCGCTTTTTGGGCTTTTTTTGATTAATCACTATTCTGTTTTCGTTTATTGGGTATAAACTTGATTGGCAAGTAGTAAGCCCTGCAACTGGGGAAACAGTTCGGGTTGTTAACCTTATTTTAAAGGAGGGATTACATAGGATAATACTAGGAATGGTTGACAACTATACCGGGTTCGCCCCCCCTTGGAATTGTAATGGTTGCCACGCTTGGGCTTGGTGTAACTGAGAGCAGCGGATTAGTAAAGACTGGAATTAATGAGTTGCTGCTAAAAGCACCCAAGAAATGGATTACCTTTATGATTGTGCTTACGGGAATTCTTTCGAACTTAGCCTCCGACCTGGGTTATATACTTATTATACCCCTTGCAGGCGTTATTTTTCATACCCTGGGTCGAAATCCACTTGCGGGAATGTCGGCTGCGTTTGCAGGGGTAAGCGGTGGCTTTAGTGCAAATCTTTTAATTGGCACTATCGACCCATTACTGGCTGGGCTATCGACAGAAGCGGCACGTATTATCGACCCTGAATACTACGTAATGCCCACTGCCAATTACTATTTTATGGCAGCATCAACCATTTTAATTGCATTTGTTGGAACTTGGGTTACTCTCAAATGGATTGAACCCCGATTAGGAAGCTATACGGGGACTGTTGAACCCGAAAAAATTGAACACCTTTCGAAAGCCGAAGTTAAAGGCCTTAAAGAAGCCTTAGTTACACTCCTGCTCTGGATAGCTGTGTTTGCAATTGGTTTGATCCCTGATAATGGCGTACTCAGAGGGGCAGATAATAGCGTTTTGCATTCCCCTTTACTTAAAGGCTTTATAGCCATTCTTTTTCTAATGGCCTCATCAATGGGAATTATATATGGATACCTTTCAGGATCGTTTAAGAAACACGACGATATTCTCAAAGGTATGGCTACTAGCTTTATGAGCATGGTTGCTTTTTTAGTGCTAGTTTTCTATGCTGCCCAGTTTGTCGCCTGGTTTAAATGGAGTAATCTAGGGTTACTAATTGCCATAAAAGGAGCCACGCTGCTACATAGCATCAACCTGGGGCTTATACCCCTAGTTATCCTTTTCATTATCTTTTCTGGTTTCATAAATCTTTTCATGGGGAGCGCATCGGCCAAGTGTGCGATTATGGGGCCGGTATTCATTCCCATCTTTATGCTTTTAGGATACTCCCCAGAACTCTCTCAGGCAATTTTCAGAATAGGCGATAGCATAACCAATATTATCTCGTCCATGATGAGTTTTTTTGCATTAATCATTGTTTACTATCAAAAGTACGATAAAAAAGCAGGAATTGGCACCATTATTTCAACTATGTTGCCTTACACCATGGCATCCTTCATTTTGTGGACTCTGTTGCTAATAGCTTGGATTTTACTGAAATTACCTCTGGGGCATGAAGCAAGCATTCTATATCCTGCCTAACCATTTTGGAACATTTACCGCTTGAGTTTCGTTAAATAATAAATGCTAGTGGTATGAATATACTAAAAATTGAGAAGCGAATCGACTCACCCATGGTGCTAGCCGATGGTGAATTGGGATATTTTGAAGTGAATGGTAAATCGCTACCGGAAGATGCCGTTGAGTTTTACAGACCCCTTGAAAAGTATGTTCAGGAGTACGTAAAATCGCCAAAGCAAAAAACAACCTTCAATCTTAAACTTGAGTACCTAAATACATCGTCGTCAAAAAAACTCTTGGATATAATCGGCTATTTCGAGGGTTTGCCCTCACAGGGTTACCAGGTGGAACTCAACTGGTACCACCGCGACGAGGACCAGGATATGATTGACGAGGGTATAGAGTTTGCACACATGACAAACCTTAAAGTAAATTTTATAGTAGAACAATAGGACTAACCATGTTTAAGTTCCTTCAAATATCTGTTTTAATAATTTTGTTTGCTTTTGCTCATTTTACTCCGCATTCGCAAACAGCTCAGCATAGCAACAGTAAGGAACTACAGAACAGCCTACAGCAAGCTAAGGAACTTGAAGATAATGGCGACCTAAACGGTGCTCTTTCAATTTACAATAAAACCGCAACGGCTTACTGGGTTAACGGTAAACTTGCAGAGGCACGCGATATTTTTGTGAAAGCAGCATCGGTAGCCCAAAGGCTTGGCAACCAAAATGCTCTAAAGGTAATATTCACCAACCTTGGAATGCTCTATGTTGATTTGGAACAATATGGCGAGGCTATTAATCATTTCGAAAAAAATTTAGCCATAAACCGATCCCAGAAAAACAAAGCGGAAACAACGGCAACCTTCATCAACATAGCAAATGCCTACAAGGAACTAGAAAAATATCCTAAAGCCCTTGAATGCGCCGAGCAGGCCAATACCATTGCCCTTGAGATAAACGATGCCAAACTGCTTAGGAACACCTATTCACTCTTGGCCGAAATACATGAAGTTCTTGGCAACTCCGATAAATCGTTGGAATACTTTTCGCTATATACAGCCTTTTCCCGAAAAATTCAACGTGAGGAACAGCTGAAAAAGGAAGCTGAAGCCCAAAAAATAGTTGAGGAGGCAAAGGGGCAACTCCAGACAATAAAAAGCGAAAAGGAACTCACCGAAAAGGAACTCACCGAAAAGCAGCGAGTACTTGAAACCGTAAAGGATAGCCTCGATAAAGTGGAACAGCTAACGCAGGAGCAAAAGCTGCAGATTGACCTACTAAATAAGGAGAATGCACTGCGAGAAGAAAAAATTAAAAATCAGATTCTGATTCGTAATATCTTTATAGTTATAATAGCCTCTACCCTGGGCATGCTTGGTTTAATAACCCATTACTACATTCAAAAGAAGCGCTCAAACGAGGAACTTGCGCGCCAAAAAGACATGGTTGAGGCTAAAAGCCAGGAGCTGATGCAAGCCCTCCAACAGATTGAGAAACAAAACCGCGATATAACCAGCAGCATTAACTACGCTCAGCGAATCCAGCAAGCCCTATTGCCCACATACGACCAATTGGTCAGCTACATACCCAACGCGTTTATCATGTTCCGCCCTCGGGAGATTGTAAGTGGGGATTTTTACTGGTTTGCCGCATACGGGGGACAAGGAGCGGCTGCCAGTAAGCAAAACCGGCACATGATAGCGTTGCCCAACATTCCCGAGAACGACTTTGGCTTCCTGATTGCAGCGGTTGACTGTACGGGTCACGGTGTGCCCGGAGCATTCATGTCCATGATTGGGCTCAACCTACTCGATGTAATTGCACGCAGCGGGCTAACCCAACCTAACCTAATACTAAACGAGCTGCACAAGCAGGTACGTTACCTGCTTAAACAGGAAAACAACGATAGCCGCGATGGCATGGATATGGCCCTTATCAGAATTGATGGAGATGGTCGAACAATTGAGTTTGCTGGCGCCAAAAACCCTATTGTTTACATAACCAATAACGAGTGTTTCACCATAAAAGGTGACCCTGTCCCCATTGGCGGCCTACAGAAAGAAGAAAAACGAGAGTTTACCCTACACACCATCACTATCGATTCGCCTACCAGCTTTTACCTGTTCTCCGATGGATATATCGACCAGTTTGGTGGACCCGAAAGCCTTAAATTTACATCTAAACGCTTCAGGGAGATGCTTTTTGAGAGCCAAAACTTGCCTATGGTAGCCCAACAGGAAAAACTTGAATCAACTATTGATGAATGGATGGGCATGGAAAACAAGCAAATTGACGATATTCTTATCATTGGGCTTTACCTAACAGGTAAACCTTTTAAAAATTACAACCAAGTTTAATTGCCGATTGATAAAAACTTTTATTTTTGTGAATACATCAGTATAAACCATGAGTAAGCAATATTTAGGGGTTTTTGCTTTTTTGTCCCTTTGTTCATCGATATTGGCTCAAGAACATGCCAACAATATTTATGTGAACGATAAGGGCGATGTTTATGTGAAAGCCGATGCGCCTATATACTTTTTTATCAGCCCCGAGAACCAACCCTCCCAGAAAGTGCTCATCCCCAGCAATGATAAAGCCGCCAACCCGATGTATTTTGATGGCGACGGCAAGCACTTCCTGGTTTACGAGAGTAAGGGTGAAAAGGTACGCTTCCTTATCTGGGCCGATGGATTAGGTCCTAAATCAAGCCTAAGGGTTGAAAAAGGTCTTCTTTTCAAACATAACAATAGAGTTTATGTGGAGAGTAAAGCAACATTTACTGTCAGTGCAATCGATTCAAAGTCCGGCGTAAAGCAATCATTCATTGCAATTGACAACAAACCGTTTGCACCTTTTAATAGTAATATTGATATAGAGCGAACCGGGGAGTACACCATAAAGATTTACTCAACCGACAATGTTGGCAATGTTGGCGATACCGCTACTTACAAAATTGTAGCAGCCCCCGATATAACCTTTAAGATTGATAACATCTACTTTGAAACTGCAAGTTCCCGCATTACAGGCAACTCTACTGACAACCTTAAGGAAATGGTCGAAATCCTAAAAAACCATCCTGAACTTTTTGTTGAGATAAAAGCCCATGCTGATAGTCGTGGTTCAAGCGATTATAACCTTGAACTATCACAACGACGTGCCCAATCAGTTGTGAACTACCTTACATCGAAAGGGATTCAATACTACCGCCTAAAAGCCAAAGGCTATGGCTACACCCAACCGGTTAACGAATGCGTTAAGGGTGTTAAATGCCCCGATAGCAAGCATCGTGAAAACCGCCGTGTTGAGTTCCGCTTTTACTTACCCAAAAAATAACCATGAGTATGAATAGGCTTGCTCAAATACTTCTTACAGCCCTTACAGGATTTGCTTTAATCAGCAATGCCCAGGAGCCTGAAAAAAGAGCCTTTTATATCGATTCCACAGGAAAACTTTATGTTTCGCCTAGCATACCCGTTCACATTTACATGGGCACTAAACCCGATGGGAGTAATGCCGTTTTACTGCGCGACAATAAAGGCTCCACCTCGCTAACCTGGAAGGGCACCGGTCCCCAACTAATGACCCACCTCGACTTATATAAAGGTCGTAAAATACGGTTTGAACTCTTTGCCGATGGCTTACCACCGCAATCATCCATAAGCCCCAAAAATCAAAATGTTCTGGTGCTAAAAGATGCAGTGATTGTTCGAGGCAGTTCAATTATTGAGCTAAGCGCAACGGACTTGCATGCAGGGGTTGACAAGATTTTTTACTCCGTGAACGGGGCGGAATACAACTTATACACTGAACCAATCAACCTTACCGACGAGGGCGAATACGAGGTTAAAGTTTACTCAACCGATTACCTGGGCAATACCGAACCGGTAGTTTCGCGTAAATTCATTGTTGACGCCACTCCCCCCCAAACCGAAATCTCGTTTAAAGGCGATAAGTACGAAGATATTTTTTCAGGAAGATCAGAGCTTATTCTAACAGTAAGCGATAGATTTGGAGTAGAATCGACAAAAGTTATGATTGACTCATCGGACAAGTGGACTGATTACAAACAACCCATCCGAACTGCTTCATTGGCTGAGGGATACCATACTATATCCTGGTATTCAACCGATAGAGCGGGAAATATTGAAGAAGTCAAGAATTACCGATTTTTTGTTGACAAAACTCCACCCGTTGTAGTTGAGGAAATTGAAGGGAACTCATACATGATTGGCACTCGTGTGTTCACATCGGGACGAAGCCGATTAAAAATAATGGCTGTTGACAACAAAGCAGGAGTAAAGGAAATTTACTACTCATTGAACAACAAGGAGTTTAAACTCTACGAAAAACCAGTAATGCTTGCTGATATCTTGGGTACGGTAAAACTAAAAACTTACGCTATCGATAGGGTTAATAACCGTAGTAACTCCGAGGCAAACGTTCAGAGCTTTACCATGCCCACCATCGATATCACTGGGCCTGAACTTGGACACCGCTTTATTGGGCCAAAAGTCATTATCCGCGATACAATTTGGATTGGGCCATCAACCCAAATTGAACTCCTTGCAACCGATAGGGAGTCTGGAGTAAACCGTATTGAGTACTCGCTGAATCAGGGGCAAAACAGCCAGTACTTTGAGCCATTTGTTTTAACCGACGAAGGATTCTATAAACTCGAGTTTATCGGTTACGATAACGTGGAAAACGTGAATGTTTCGGGTTTTGCCTTTGCAGTTGATACCCAACCCCCTGAAATTTTCTGGCATTTCAGCATGGAACCCATCGGTTTTGAACAAGTAGAAAACCAAACCCTCCCGGTTTATCAGGCAAATGTTAGGATTTACCTTGGCGAATCGGATAATCTCACAGCCGTAAATACCATAAAGTACTCCATTAATGGCTCTAAAAGCCAGGACTACTCCTCGCCCATTACAAACCTCAAAACTGGAGTTAATGAGCTAACCATTATTGCCACCGATGCGTTAAACAACTCCCGCATGGAAACCGTAAGATTTGTTATAAAATAATTAACTCACATAGAGTGAAGTATGAAAATACATCCGAACTTTGCTTCCAGCTCATCAGATTTATGGTTCAAAAAAACTATGCACTTCAGGGAGGTGTACTCCTTGTAAAAGAAAAATAATAATGAGAAACAAATAGAGATAATTACATCGTATGCTTTTGACCGAAAAAAATACATAAACAAAACCCTTGACATACACGCAGGGATTCCCGGAGCATGTATATTTGAGAAGGATACCATTTTCATAATCGATATTCCAAAAGATTACATCCACATCACAACTGGTTTGGGACACTCCAATCCATCGTGTATTATGCTTACGCCCTTGATTACCGATATGAACGAAGTTCTGGAATGTATTGAAATTGCAAATTTAGAGTACTTGATGCAATTCAACAGGAATTCATTCGAAAAGCCTGTATAAGCTTGGCATCGGCTATCAAGTTTAACGAGATGATTAGCCTCAACGAGCAGATAATAAGCGAAATGAAGCAAAAGAACCATGAGCTTCAGGCAACGAGGAAGAACTCCGGCAAAACATGGAAGAACTTAAAAGCATTAGAGAGGATATGGAGCGCAGGGAAGAAGAACTCACCCGCGAGATAGTTGAGCTAAAAAAAATGATTAATGGCCATGAAGGGGTTGAGCTAATACCTAAAACTATTATTAGATCCTTAACAAACTAATTTAAACCAGATACCAATTTTATATAAAAAACGAGCCGAAAGAAAATATTCGGCTCGTTTTTTATAGAGTTGGACTGGTTTTCAACTTAAACCATCTTCTCGATATTCCATACAAAGGCATGAATGCCTTGCTCCCCTGCAACCTTGTTTATTTGGTTGATATATAAAAGAAGTTTATCAACCTTATCGTCATCAACAATGGTAAGGGTTCCAGAATTCATCGATGGCCAGGTATGGGTTCCCAAATGGGGTTCACCCTTAGCGCTTCCAGCGCCAAGCATATCGGCCCATTTGCTGAACCCTTTAACTCCAGCAACCTTTAATGCATTATCAACCTTTTCGGATAAAGCCTGATTATATGTTATGAATACTGCTTTCATTTCAATCAATTTTAGGGTTAGTCTTCAAAAGATTTTTCTCCAGCCTCTGCCTGTAACTTTTTCATTTCTCGTTTTATTCGGGCATCGGCAAAAAGAGAGTAAATAATCGGCACAATAATCAGCGAAATCATCATGGAGAAGAAAAGACCGCCCACAATAGATATACCAAGCGGACGCCATGTTTCTGAACCTTCTCCTTTGGATAAAGCCAGAGGAATCATACCCAGCAACGTTGTGAACGAAGTCATAAGAATAGGACGTAAACGCGATTTACCCCCCTCGAGGATTGCCTGGGTAATTGTTCTACCCCTATCAACCAATAGGTTGATAAAGTCGACAAGCACGATAGAGTTCTTAACGGCAATGCCAACAAGCATCACAATGGCTATACCAGAAATTAGATTAATGGTTGATCCGGTTATCCAAAGAGCAATGAACACACCGGTTACCGCAAAGGGAACAGAGAACATGATGATGAAAGGTTCACGAAGCGACTCAAACTGCGATGCCATAACAATGTAAGTAAGTATCAAAATTAGAACAAATAGTAGCATAAGGTCCTTGAATGTATCGGCCATATCCTTGGCTGCACCGCCAATCTCAACTATTACATTGTTTGGAATATTCATGGTGGCTAACTTGGCGTTGATAATATTTGTTACTGATCCAAGGTCGGTTCCTGAGAGCGCACTTACCACCTTTACAACACGAATTTTATTCTCATGCTCGATGTTGGGAGTAGTATAAACCTGTTTAATTTTAGCCACGTCGCCAACCCGAACCATATTCCCCATAGGTCCTTTGAAAGTGATATTCTCGATATCAGTTACCGATGTAAGGTTGGCATCGTTGTACTTGAGGATTACATCATACTCGGTACCCTCTTCTCTATACTTGGTAGCCGTAAGCCCATACACACGGTTACGAACAGCCGATGCTAACATGGAAGTATTAAGCCCAAGTTGAGCCAATTTATCACGGTCGGGGAAAATTTGTAGCTCCATTCGCTCCTTATCGCGACTAATTGAAACATCGCGGAATCCCTTTTCGGATTTAAGGGTATTGGCTATTTGTTCAGCAATGTAATTGGTTTGGTTAATATCGTAGCCTAGGACTTTAACTTCCATATTGTTACCACCGCCTCCACTAAACGCGGCTGACATAGCGTTTCGTGTCCCACCTGGGTCAACATACGACGATGATATTTGGGTATAACCCTTAATATCATTGCGAATGCTATCGGCTATTTCAAAAATACTTCTTGAACGATTATCGGCACTGGTGAGTATAAAGCTATAGTTAACAATATACGAAGCTGCCTTTTCGAAAACGCTCATCAGTGAACCACCCTCATCGGTACCAATACTTGTGGAAACAAGTACTATCTCAGGATACTTTTGACGAACCTTTTGCTCAAAATCGCGCGCTAGCGCCTTGGCCTCATCAATTCGTAAACCTTGGGGAATTTCCATATTTACATTTATTCGGCTATTATCCTGAGCAGGGGTAAACTCTTTGCCAATAAAACCAACTAAACCTAAACTTCCCACAAAGATGGAACCGGCTGCAATTAGAGTAAGCGTTTTGTGTTTAAGTACCCATGCTAACGATTTCATATAAAGATCATCGAAAAAGCCCCAGAAACGGTTAACTGCCTCTAAAAACCTATTGCGATGATGCTTGTAGTAAGTTCGACTTTTGAGAATTCGAGACGAAAGCATTGGGGTAAGCGAAAGCGCTGCCAGTGTGGATAATGAAATAGTTATGGTAACAATCCACCCCAGCTGACGGAAGAAGACCCCTGTTAATCCACCCACAAGAGTTAATGGGAAGAATACAGCAACAATAACAAGGGTTGTGGCAATTACTGCTAAACCCACCTCGCGGGTAGCATAAATGGCTGCTTCCATAGGGCTACTCCCTCGCTCAATATGGGTGGTAATGTTCTCCAACACAACAATAGCATCGTCAACAACCATACCAATGGCAATAGCCAATGCCGACAGCGATACAATATTGATTGAGTTCCCCGAAATATAGAGGTAAATGAATGCCCCAATAAGCGATACAGGTATTGTCAACAAGATGATAAAGGTAGAACGCCAACGCCCAAGGAATAAAATTACTACCAAGGCAACAAAGACAAAGGCATAGATTAGTGTCTCGGAAAGGTTATTGATAGAACTCTGAATGAATTCAGACGTATCGAGGATTTTTACCACCTGCACATCCGACGGAAGTTCTTTTTTAATTTCATCAATCTTACGTCGAACTTCTCTTGCAATTTTAACAGTATTGGCGCCGCTTTGCTTTTGAACCATAAGTCTAACGCCCATACTGCCATTAATTCGCTCGTCAACCAAAACGTGCTTAAGGGTATCCCTAACAGTGGCAATATCCCTTAGGTAAACTAATTTACCGCCATTGTTGGCCACAACCAGGTTCTTAACAACATCGCTGCTGTTAAACTCCCCATTTATACGAACCGGAAACTCCATCCTGCCTACCTCAATACGCCCACCAGGTAACGAAATGTTCTCGGCGCCAATTGCTGCACCGATCTGTTCAAGAGTAAGGTTATACGAGTCGAGCTTACGCGGATCGACCTTAACATCGATAATTCGAATGGGCTTGCCAATAATACTTACTGTACCCACACCATCGATACGGCTTAACTTTTCGACTATTCGCTCATCTATAATTTTTTCGAGAGCGGCATAACTCTTATCGGCCTGAATGCCATAAATAAGAACGGGTATCATAGATGAGCTGAATTTGAAAATGGATGGTTTTTCGCATCCATCGGGTAAAGCCTTTTCGGCAAGGCTTATCGCATCGCGAGTGTTATTGCTTGCCTCATCAAGGTTAATGCCATACTCAAATTCACAGGTTATAAACGAAATATTATCCTTGCTCGACGATGTTACCTTTTTAAGGTTTTGAAGAGCATTAAGTTGATTCTCGAGCGGTTTAGTTACGTTCACTTCAATATCCTCGGCACTAGCACCGGGATAAAAGGTGATAACGCTTATGCTAGGAATATCCATGTCGGGCATTAGATCTACTGGTATGTAGAATAGCGAGTAGAGGCCCATAACGATCACCCCAATGAAAACCATTAAAGTAGTAATCGAATTTTTTACGGCTGAACTGTAAAGGCTCATGGTTTAATGTTTTAAGGGTTACTTTTTAACCACTGCTTGGCCGTCGGCAACAATGGTATGTCCTTCAATAATTATTTCTTCACCGGCAGTTAGCCCTTTCTCTATTTCTACTTTATCTTCAAAAACATCGCCTTGCTCCACTGTACGACGAACGGCTTTACCATTCTGGTAAACAAACACGTACCTCTCGTTTGTTCCCGATTGTTTTAATACAGCAAAGGCAGGAACCAGCAAAGCATCGCCTTTACCTACATTGATAATAGCGGTTGCAAACATGCCTGGACGTAACTTCATATAGGGATTAGCAACCACTACCTCAACCGTAATGGTCTTGGTCATGTTGTCAATTGTAGGGTAAATCTTTTCAATGTTGCCTGTAAATTCCTTATCGGGGTAAACCTCGGTTTTAACAGTAACTTTCATATCTGGCTTAATGCTATTTAAATAGGTTGATGACACACCAACCAAAAGCTTAAGCTTATCGAGCTGCATGATTGAAACCACCGCCGGTTTGCCAACACCTGGTGCTGGCGACATGGTAAACATCTCACCATCGTTAATATATTTGCCAGTTATAATGCCATCAATAGGCGATTTTAACGAGGTGTTATCGTCCAAAAACTCAAGATTAGTTTTTGCAATATCGTACTGCATCTTCACGGCATCGTACTGCTGTTGTGGTATTGCACCAACTTTTAGCAGAGAATCGACACGCTGAAGGTCAATCTTAACCTTATCGAACTGTATTTTGGCTTGCTTGTAATTGGTGCGATCGAGCATGGCAACCAGCTGTCCTGCCTTAACCCCGTCGCCTACATCAACCAAAACCTTCTCTACCCTACCGGCAGTGGCTGGTGCCAAGTGGTTCTCCTTGTAGGCTTGAATGGTTGCGGGATACCTAAGCTGACGTTCGATACTTAAAGGCTGAACGAGTTGGGTCACCACTTTAGCCTCGACCAAGGCAACGGGTTGAGCAACCTCTGCCTTATTACCCTTACACGAGGCAAGCAAGAGCACCACAGAGGCCAATACAATTGTTTTAATGTTGATAAGTGTTCTCATGGTAATATATGTTTAAATGTTTTGTTTTACTTTTCAAATGGCTCACCTATAATTTTTTCGTAATCGGTTTTAGCAGTGAGATACTCCAGTTGTGCCTGAATAAGATTTAATTTAGCCTGAAGCATTGCATTTTCGGCATCGTTCAACTCCAAAAGTGTTATTTGACCAGTATTGTAACGGGCTTGTGCAATGGTATATCCTCTTTGTGCCAGGTCAACATTGCCCTTTGCTGAATTTACCTTTTTTACTGCAGTATTCACAGCATTCACAGCATTTTGAATCTGAACTTTCAGGTTGTTTTGTGTAAACTGAGCTTGCATATCAAGTTGTTGCTGACTTATGCGCACTTGACTGAGCTGTTTACGAACCGAAAAACCACTAAAAATTGGCACATTGAGTTGCAAACCAATCAGCGAAGTTGGCACCCAGCGGTAGTTGCTAAAATTGTAATCGTTTGCCTGGGTTTGATATTGGTAATTACCAATTGCCACCAAACTTGGGTAATTGAAGCCCCTTACCAACTTCTCCTGAATGGTTAGCATTTGACGAGTAAGGGTTAATTGTCTTAAAGTAGAATTGTTGCTTATCCAGTTGGAATCAGCAAGAGCCATTTCGTAAAAATTGAAACTGGAAAGCTCTTTTTCATCGAGCTCAACCGGTGTCTTTATGTCGATATTGAGTAATACCTTAAATATATTAAGCAAATTGCTGTAAGCATTCTCGGCTTGAACCAGATTGGGATAAATATTATCAACCTGAACCTTTATACGGATAAGGTCGTAGTCGGAAACCATGCCATTTGCATTAAGCTTTTGGATATTATTTAGGTTTGCAAGGGCATTCTGATAGCTTTGATTAATCACATCGCGTGTTTTGCGAAGTAATAAAACATTATAGTAAGTAGTTTTAATGTTAGCAGCAAGGTTTATCTTGTTTTCCCTGACCTTTTCAGCACTAATTTCGACATCTTTTCGGCCCAATTTAATCGACTCAAATACATTGTAAATGAAGATGGGCATTGATGCGCTAAAAGCTCCGGTATAGCTGTTATCGGACCCAATTTTAAGGGTTGGCCCAAAGGGCGAACCAGCAGGCATAAATATTACAGGAAGTTTGAGATTTCGCGTATAACTAGCCGATGCCTTAATGGTTGGATAAAGAGCAGCCATATACTCTTTTACCTTTTCCTGTTTCTTTTGCAATTCAAGCTCAGTTACCTTTTGCATTAGGTTTTGCTGAATGGCAAGGTCAACCGCCTGCTTAACAGTTAAAAGCAAAGTGTCGGGCTTTTGCTGCCCAAGGGCTAGGCTTCTTGAAAGAACAAAGCCTGCAAAAATGAAAATTGTTATTAGCTTACGCATACTGTTAACTTTTAAAGTTTATTATCGAATTTGTTTATGTTTCTCGTAGTAATAATCAACCAGTTCAATTCCTTTTGCAGTTGCAAGCCCTCGAATAAAATTTACGGCCATGTGTTCAAAAACATCGGCCAAGGGAAAATCTTTTAAGGAGTTGGTATCCGCTTCAAATCCGCTACGAAGGAGTTTAGAAAATTCAAAAACCATACTGGCTACAATTTGTGGATTTACTACAGCTCTAAAAAGATTATCGGCCTTACCCTTTTCAATAAACTCAACCATTCTTTCCTTCATGTACCGGTCAAACTCTCCTGCTTGCTTACAAATAGTTTTGGGGTAAATCTTCTTTAAATCGTGCATAAACAGTGGGCTAACATTACGCAACTTATTGATATGCGACCACATGAACATGATATAGGTCTCAATGTAATGCTCACTTTGATTCAAAATGCTTTGGGCCATGGCCTGCTTGCTTTCATTCTCGAGTATAACACAGGCCTCAACTAATTCATCCTTATTCCCGAAATTCTCGTAGATGGTACGCTTGGACATTCCCAAGTGTTCAGCTAGCATATCCATGGTAACCCCACGAATTCCCATTCGCTGGAATAGTTCCAGTGCCCCTTCTACTATCTGCTCCTTAACTGCCATAAAACTATTTAAACTATTTTAGTTTTCCAAAAGCAAAAGTAAAGTAGAAAACTATTTAAACCAAAATAGTTTTGTTAATTTACATGAAAATATGCTTTTGCTAAATCTAAGCGCCGTGTTTTCGATTCACAAAAATCTTGTATTTTTGCAGGTTGCAAAAAAACAGACAAAACAATGGCTTTATACGAAGAACTTAGCGAACAGGAAATAATCCGCCGACAAGCGCTTGAAGAATTACGGAATCTGGGTATTGAACCCTACCCTTCCACCATGTACCCCGTAACCCATTCCACTGCCGATATCCTATCGGATTTTGAGCACATGAGCCAAAACCGGGCAGAGGTTTGTATTGCGGGTAGAATTATGGCTCGCCGCATCATGGGAAGCGCATCCTTTTTTGAGTTACAGGACGAGAGTGGCAAAATACAGGTTTACGTGAAACGCGACGATATTTGCCCAGGCAAGGATAAAACCATGTACAACACTGTTTTCAAAAAGCTTCTCGATATAGGTGATATTGTAGGCGTTAAAGGATTTGTATTCCGAACCAATATGGGCGAGGAATCGGTACATGCCTTGGAACTTACACTGCTCGCCAAATCAATTCGACCACTCCCAATAGTTAAGGAAAAGGACGGCAAGGTGTTCGATGCAGTTACCGACCCCGAACTCCGGTACCGCCAACGCTACGTCGACCTAATTGTCAATCCGGGTGTGCGCGATGTTTTCCGCAAGCGGGCTACCATAATAAACACCATGCGCGAGTATTTTAATTCCAAGGGATACCTTGAGGTAGAAACCCCCATTCTTCAGCCCATACCAGGTGGTGCAGCAGCTCGTCCGTTTGTTACCCACCATAATGCACTCGATATCCCGCTTTACCTGCGAATTGCCAACGAACTTTACCTGAAAAGGTTAATTGTTGGTGGGTTTAATGGGGTGTACGAATTTGCCAAGGACTTCCGCAACGAGGGTATGGACAAAACCCATAACCCGGAGTTTACCGTTATGGAAATTTACGTGGCCTACAAGGACTACTTCTGGATGATGGACTTCACCGAGGAGATGCTCGAGCGTGTTGCCCTTGCCATTCATGGCACCACCAAGGTAACCTTTGGCGATAAGGAGATTGACTTCAAGCGCCCCTTCCGCCGCATGACCATGACCGATGCCATTAAACAGTTTGCCGGTGTTGATATTACGGGCAAATCCGAAGATGAACTTCGTGCCATTTGCAAGCAAATGGAGATTGAGATTGACGACACTATGGGTAAAGGTAAGCTGATTGATACCATCTTTGGAGAGAAGTGCGAAGAGCACCTTGTACAGCCAACCTTTATCATGGATTACCCCATTGAGATGTCGCCGCTTTGCAAGCGTCACCGCAGCAACCCTGAGCTAACCGAGCGATTTGAACTTTTTGTGGCTGGCAAGGAGCTTTGCAACGCTTACAGCGAGCTGAACGACCCCATCGACCAGCTGGAGCGTTTCCAGGAGCAGTTCCGCCTAAGCGAACGCGGCGACGATGAGGCCATGTATATCGATATGGACTTTGTTAGAGCCTTGGAGTATGGTATGCCAACCTGCTCGGGAATGGGTATTGGTATCGACCGTCTAACCATGTTCATGACTAACCAGCCATCCATTCAAGATGTACAATTATTCCCGCAAATGCGCCCCGAGAAGAAACCGCAGAAGGATAAAGCAGAAGCCTACGCCCAAAAAGGCATCCCCGCCGACTGGGTTCTAGTACTCCAAAAAATGGGCTTCAACTCCGTGGCCTCACTGAGCGGAGTACCAGCTGGTAAACTTTTCAACGACCTTTGCGGCTACAACAAAAAGAATAAGTTAGGACTCCCCAACCCCACCATGGACGATGTGAAACGGTGGGTGGAGTAAAAGTATTAGGATAGTTTTATAAAAACAGTAGTACTTACTATAATATAGGCATGCTTCCGTTGTTTATTTTGATTAAAAAATAGTGCACTTCTCATAACACATGTTATATAACATACTATAAAATTTCATTCGCTTCTTAATTTTATTTGCAAGATTCAAGTCACAAATGCAACTTTTGTCTTTGTTATTAATTGGTTTTTTACAAATATAGGACTTTTATAGCTATACCGCTTCCTTGGCCTGCTGTTAATTCTGTTCGCAACAAACTGTAAGAACTCATCATCAATGGTTTTGAAGTCAGTTTTTTTAGG
>DSBV01000128.1 GCA_011045955.1 Bacteroidales bacterium
ACGCCTATAGCCTGAAGATTGCAGCGGTAACGTATGTGCCGCTAAAGGCATTTTGGGTTTACTCCCTAATCGTCCTTTTGGCATTTACTTTTGCCTGGTTTGCTCTGTAAAGCAACGTCAAGGATAATGAGCCAGTCCCGCACGACGGCGGAATTAAAGGGTAAAGAGCAAAGAGCCTCAAGAATAGTTAGGGTTTGATGCTCGTGTACGTTTTGCGGGCTAAAAGTTGGTGTTTCTGACTCCTGAATTCTTCTTTTTATGCTTTGAAACAGAATTTTTTCAGTGTAATTTTGAGCAAAATTGATAGCGCTATGACAACGTTGGATAAGGTAATGGAAATAAAATCGCAAGTAATGCATAGGGCGAATGGCGAAGTAGCAGGGAATATGCAAATGGCCGGTATTATTTACAAGGTAAACTATGGTGTTCCCATCCCCATGCTCAAGGAGTTGGCCAAGCCCTACATTGGCGATCATGAGTTAGCCCTTGAGCTTTTTAAAGAAGACATAAGAGAGTGTAAGATTTTGGCAAGTTTGATTGCTGACCCTGAAATATTGACAGGTGAACAGATTGATGAGTGGGCTACGGAGTTTACCAACCCCGAGATTGTGGAGCAGGTTTGCGGTAACCTATTCTGGAAATCGGAATTTGCGCTCTCGCGCAGTATTGAATGGTGCCTTAGCCCCGATGGGCTTATGCGTAAGGCAGGCTTGCTTATTATTGCCCGAAAAGCATCCGATACTTCACTTAAGGAAAGTTTGCTGGAACCATACATCGACATCATTGAAAATATGGCCGAGGAGATGACCGATTTAACACAATCGGCTGCCCGATTTGCACTGCGTGAGATTGCCAGGCGTAGCTCTTCACTGGCAGCAAAGGTCTCAGAAGCGGCCAGTCGTATGACCGAAAGCGAGAATGAACTGGCTGCCTGGGTAGGGAACGAACTGCTTTTTGAATTGGCCGAGTAGTTTGTTCCTTTTGCATGGCATGTTTTTTGATAATTGTGTATTGAATTTAGGTTTTAAAAACTTCATCGGTATGAATTTAACTAAATCGTCAAATCCCGCCTTTTCCGACAGGATTTTTACTAGGTCAGGTTATGCATCGGGTGCTGAGGTAATGACCCTTCAGGGTACACTGAACAAGGCATTGCTTATGCTTGCACTGGTGATTTTAGGCGCAGCGTATACCTGGCGTATCTTCTTTGAGAGTGTCAACCCCGCATCGGTTGTTCCATGGATGCTGGTTGGCGGAATAGGCGGATTTATTACATCGCTAGTGGTGATATTTGCCCCTAAAACCTCACCATACACTGCTCCGGTTTATGCCTTGCTTGAGGGGATTTTTCTTGGTGGAATATCGGCTTACTTTGCATCAGCATATGGGGCGGGTATAATAATGCAGGCAATAGGGTTAACGCTTGCCGTTTTCTTCCTGATGCTATTGGCGTATCGCAGCGGAACAATCAGGGCAACTGGCAAATTTAAAGTGATGGTTTTGGCTGCTACTGGCGCCATTGCATTAACCTACTTTATATCAATCATATTAAGTTTCTTTGGGGTTAACCTGGGTTTTATTCATGGCAGTGGAACCTTTGGAATCATCTTTAGCTTAATAGTGGTTGGTGTTGCAGCGCTAAATATCATTATCGATCTCGATTTTATTGATCGGGCCTCTGCTTTGGGTTCGCCCAAATTCATGGAATGGTATGGAGCATTTGGCTTAATGGTTACCCTTATTTGGCTTTACATTGAAATCCTTAAACTGCTTGCTAAACTGAGCAGGAGGAATTAATACGTATTCAGATAAATCATTTTTTAGCTGTAATAGTTTGATATTTAAACATAAGTTGATAACTTTGCAGCCCATTAAACCGAAGTTGGAAGTAAATAAATTTATAATACAATGAAAAAGGGAATACATCCGGAAAATTACCGTCTGGTGGCATTCAAGGACATGTCGAACGAGCATGTATTTATCACCAAGTCGGCTGTGAATACCAAGGACACCATAACGATTGATGGCGTTGAGTATCCTTTGGTTAAGGTTGAAATTTCGAACACATCGCACCCATTCTATACCGGTAAAGTTAAGCTGGTTGACACCGCTGGTCGTGTGGATAAGTTCATGAGCCGCTACAAAAAGCACATGGATAACAAAAAGTAATGTTGCTCAAATAATTCAGGAAAAGCTCTTAGGTGTAAGAGCTTTTTATGTTTTATGGGGTGCTTTTTTTAATACCTTTGCTTTACAATAATCGATTTTTATGATTAGTACCATAGTTCTTTTTGATGACCAAAGGCGCGACGATTTGTTACCCTTAACATTTACTCGCCCTGTGGCCGAGGTCCGTTTAGGCATTCTTACCATTTCCCAAAAGTGGTCAATGCTAACCGGGGCAGCCGTTTACTATTTAACCCAGGATTATCTTCAGGCTAAATACCCCAACGCCCCCATGGGCAATCCCGTTTTGCTTATCAATGGTGGTGTTTGCCCCGACATGGAACTCATCGAAAAGGTTAATTCCCTCAGGCTCAACGAGGCAATTGTTAAGGACGATACCGTTATTGCTGCAATGCTTAATAGCACAGCCGACACTTTACCCGCAATAGGTTTGTATGAAAAGACGATTGAATATAAGGGTGATATTCTCGAGGTCAAGTATCCCTGGGATATCTTCCGATATAATGGCGAAGCCCTGGTTCGTGATTATACCCTAATCACCAGGGGGCGGAAGTCGCAACCCATTTCAACTACCAATACTGTTTTAAACCCCGAGAATGTTTTCATTGAGGAGGGTGCCCGTGTGGAGTGTGCAATTCTTAATGCCGAAACCGGGCCTATATACATAGGAAAGGATGCCGAAGTAATGGAAGGCTCTATGGTGCGAGGTCCTTTTGCACTATGCAAGCACTCAACCTTAAAAATGGGCGCAAAAATATATGGGCCAACCACCGTGGGGCCACACTGTAAGGTTGGCGGCGAGGTTAATAACAGCGTGTTTTTCGCTTTTTCAAACAAGGCCCACGATGGTTTTATTGGCAATTCGGTGATTGGCGAGTGGTGCAATCTGGGAGCCGATACAAATAACTCAAATCTTAAAAATAATTACGCTTCAGTAAAACTCTGGAGTTACCGGGAAAAGGGATTTGTTGACACAGGCTTACAGTTCTGCGGGCTAATCATGGGCGATCACTCAAAATGTGGCATTAACACCATGTTTAATACTGGCACCGTGGTTGGCGTTAGCGCCAATATTTTTGGCGAAGGATTCCCTCGCAACTTTATCCCTTGCTTTTCGTGGGGTGGAGCAGCCGGTTTTACAACCTATCAGCCTGAAAAGGCCTTTGAAACCGCAAGAATTATGATGTCGCGTCGCGAGTTGCCCTTTACCGATATCGACAAGGATATTCTTTTGAAGGTTTTTGAGCTGACCCAGCTGTACAGGATGTATTAAGGATAAAGGATAAAGGGTAAATGATAGAGATTCAGGGTTTAATGGCCTGTACCTCTCTGAGGGGCTCAGGGATTTAGTACCAACAACCATCAACTACTTTTTGGCATAGCAATTGACCATATAGTAGGCTGGATGATTTTTACCGGCTGATGTGTCATAATGTCATTAAAATGTGAGGAGTAAAGATGAAGAAGAAATTTGGATTATCAATACTAAATCAGCAAATGGACGATACTAATGACTCAGAGGTGAACTTTATACCCATTTTGGCAGAGGGCGAGGTGCCCGAGGTCAAAAAGGCAGACATACCCAAAGAGCTACCCATAATGGCATTGCGTAATACCGTTTTATTCCCTGGTGTTTTAATGCCAATTACTGTAGGACGCGAGAAATCGTTGAACCTTATTACCAGCCTGCCACCCAAAAAGAAAATTATTGGCGTGCTCTCGCAGCTCGATGCCCAGGTTGAAGACCCCACAGCAGTCGATTTGTTTAAGGTTGGCACCGTTGCACAGGTTATAAAAGTGCTTGAAATGCCCGATGGCAATTCGTCCGTTATACTTCAAGGCCTTTCGCGTTTCCGTGTCGATGAATTTGTTAGCGAAGATCCATTCTTTTTAGCTCGAATTAGTGAGTTGGCCGAGTTACTTTCTAACAACGACGATAGGGAATTCATGGCATTGACCGAATCAATTAGGGATATAACCATTCGGATTATCCATCTGTCGCCAAACCTGCCCAAGGAGGCCTCGTTTGCCATTAAGAATATCGATAACCCCAAAATGCTGGTGAACTTTATATCAGCTAATAGCGATATTAAGGCGGATGAGAAGCAAGCATTACTTGAGGAACACGACCTTAAGAAGCGTGCCGAGCAGTTGCTGCGAATTTTAACGCGTGAGCTGCAAATGCTTGAGCTTAAGCATGATATTCAAAACAAGGTTAAGCACGACCTCGACCAGCAGCAACGGGAGTTTTTCCTTCAACAGCAGATGAAAACCATTCAGGATGAGTTAGGAGGGAACCCCATTGAGCAGGAAATAAATGAACTCAAGGAGCGCGCTAAGTCCAAGAAGTGGAATAAGGAGGTTGCCGAGCACTTTGATAAAGAGGTTAACAAGCTTAACCGAATGAATCCCATGGCCGGTGAGTATTCGGTCCAGTTGAACTACGTTCAGCTGCTGCTCGATTTACCCTGGAATGAATATACCCACGACAACTTCGACCTGGAGCATGCCAAGAAAATCCTCAACGAGGATCACTTTGGTCTTGAGCAGGTTAAGGAGCGTATTCTTGAGCACCTGGCTGTGCTCAAGCTTAAGGGCGATTTAAAAGCACCAATTCTTTGTCTATACGGCCCTCCAGGGGTGGGAAAAACATCGCTGGGCAAGTCGGTTGCTAGGGCATTGGGTAGGAAGTATGCCCGCATATCGTTGGGCGGCATGCACGATGAGGCCGAAATTCGTGGACACCGTAAAACATACATAGGTGCCATGCCTGGCCGTATAATCCAGAGTTTGAAGAAGGTTAAATCGTCAAACCCTATCATCATACTCGATGAAATTGATAAGGTGGGTAGGGATTTCCATGGCGATCCTGCCTCCGCTTTGCTGGAAGTGCTCGACCCCGAGCAGAACAGCACATTCCACGATAACTTTGTGGAGGTCGAATACGACCTCTCCAAGGTGCTTTTTATTACCACAGCCAATACCATATCAACCATAAATCCTGCTCTACGCGACCGTATGGAAATGATAGAGGTAAGTGGTTACAGCATGGAGGAGAAGATTGAAATTGCAAAAAGGCACTTGCTGCCTAACAAGCTCAAGGAGCATGGATTAAATAGCGATGCGCTAGAATTAACCGATAAGGTTCTGGCTAAGGTTATTCAGGAATACACACGCGAGAGCGGTGTTCGGAATCTTAACCAGAAAATTGCAAAACTGGTTCGCTACGTTGCCCGCATGATAGCCTCGGAGCAGAAGTATAGCCCTAAACTAACACCTAAGGATATTGAGAAAATTCTTGGAGTTCCGCGATATACAAAAGAACTCTATCAGGGGAACGATATTGCTGGTGTGGTAACGGGTTTGGCCTGGACTGAGGTTGGAGGCGAAATACTGTTTGTGGAAACCAGCCTTAGCCGGGGGAAAGGAAATCTTACCCTTACTGGAAACCTGGGTGAGGTGATGAAGGAATCGGCCATTCTGGCATTGGAGTATATAAAATCGCACGCCGACTACCTTGGCATTAAACCCGAGGTTTTTGAGAAGTGGAACGTACATATCCATGTGCCCGAAGGTGCAATACCTAAGGATGGCCCATCGGCTGGGATAACCATGGTAACTTCTCTTGCATCGGCATTTACTCAGCGTAAAGTTAGGGCAAACATTGCCATGACAGGTGAAATTACCCTTAGGGGCAAAGTCCTACCGGTGGGTGGTATCAAGGAGAAAATTCTTGCCGCTAAACGCGCCAATATTTCCAATATCATCCTTTCGGCCGATAACCATAAGGATGTTTCCGAGATTGATGCAGCTTACATTAAAGGCCTGAAGTTTCACTACGTAAGCACTATCAAGGAGGTTCTCGATTTTGCCTTACTAAATGAAAAGGTTGATAATCCAATGAGTATCGATTGAATCCCGAATGAGCAAAAGTAAAGACCCTGATAAAGGGTCTTTTTTTGTTTATTAGCCATAAAGTCATCATTTTTGCCTATAATTGTATGAAAATTGCAGGAGTTAAATAAACGTTGCTATGGATAAAGTTGCCCTGTTCCCGGGTTCGTTCGATCCCATTACCGTTGGACATGAATCAATAGTTTACAGGTCGCTTTCGCTTTTCGATAAGGTAATTGTTGCCATTGGTTACAACGCCAATAAAAAAGCCTTTTTTAGCATAGAAAAGCGGGTTGCCATGATCAAAAAGGTGTTTGCCAACGAGCCGAGGGTCGAGGTTATAAGTTACGAAGGGCTTACCGTAGATTTGTGCAATAGGCTTGGTGTTCGGTATATTTTACGTGGGTTGCGTACCTCGGCCGATTTTGAGTTTGAACGGGCAATAGCGCAGGTGAATAAGCTGATGTATCCCAATATCGAAACCATATTCATGCTTACTGCACCCCAGCACACCCCTGTTAACTCAACCATTATTCGCGATATCCTCCTGCACAATGGCGATCCGTCGCAGTTTATTCCTTCAGCAATTAATATCAAGGATTATCTTTAAGATATGGCTAAATTAGGGTTTCTTTTATTATCCTTACTACTGTTTATTGGCGTTGAAAATAAGATTGGTGCCCAGGAGGTCATGATTTTTGGCAATGCTGCCGAATACAAGGGTTCCGAGATCATATTTTACACCTATTCCGATTACATTACTGAAACCGAATACGAGGTTGGCAGGTGTAGGGTTGAGCGCGATGGCAAGTTTAGCGCAAAGCTTAAAGTGCTTGAAACAAGCTTTGTTTTTGCCCACCTTGGAGTTCACCGGATCTATTTCTTTGCCCAGCCTGGTAAGCGATATGAGTTAGTTCTTCCTCCCCGCGAGGATAAAACCGAGGCTCAACGACTCAATCCCTTTTTCCGTGAAACCGATTTACAGGTGGGCATCAAAAATGTTCATAGGAACGATATCAACTTCCTGATAAATGCTTTCGACTTGCGATTCAATCAGGATTTTGATCAGATTGTGCAGGATGCCTACCGTGGCCGACAGCATAACATCGACTCGCTAATCACCAAAATTGAGGAGAAATTTGCTGGAACTGGTAATCGGTTTTTTGAAGATTATCGCATGTACAGGTATGGATTGCTCAGGCAAATCACCTTCATCAAAAAATCGACCTCCACTTCAAATGAATTGTTCTTGAATCGTCCTGTTCTATACCGCAATCCGGCATACATGGAACTATTTAATCTGGTTTATGACAAGTACTTTTTATTCTTTTCCAGAACTTCGCAGGGCAACGCCATTTTTGATGATATTTTGCGCTACCGAAGCTTGGGCAGGTTAAAGCGTACCCTTGCCACGGACGATGTGCTAAGCAATGATACCCTTATGGAGATGGTAATTCTTAAATCGTTACACGATGAGTTTTTCAGCGATAACTTCTCACGCTCGGCCTTGCTAACCATTCTCGACTCCATTTACAGAACCACCACCATCCCGGAACATGTGATTATTGCGGAGAATATCAGGAACAGGATAACTAAGTTTTTACCAGGTTTTGTTCCAGCGCCATTTTCGCTTCACGATATTAATGGCCGTGAGGTTTCGCTTGACATGTTCAAGGGCAGGTATGTTTACCTTAACTTTTGCACAACTACTAGTTACACTTGCCTAAAGGAGTTTGTTCAACTTGAAAAAATAAGCAGGCAGTACAAAAAACATTTAGAGGTGGTTACCATTTCGGCCGATGAAAATATTGAGGATTTAAAGGTCTTTTTGGAAAACAGTAAGTACGATTGGACATTCCTTCACTTTGGGAAAAAACCAGAGGTGCTTAGGGATTACGATATTCGTGTGTACCCAACGTATTTTCTAATAGGCCCTGATAGAAAAATGATCCTCTCACCGGCACCTTCGCCCGAGGAGGGCTTTGAACGCCGTTTTTTCCAGTTGCTTCGAAGTAAGGGCGAAATTTAATCCAGTTCGCTAAGAACGGAAAGTAAGCTGGAGTAACTGCCAGCAAGGTAAACGTAAATGTCGGAACGTTTAACCCATTTAACCTGTTCGATTCCCTCTTCGGTTTGGGGTACTAAAGCATCGTTGGTTTGCGTATACATCTTAAACCAATGGGTGGATTTTAGCATTTGCTTGCCATGCAAAGAGTAGGTGTGGTATGTGGTTGTGATTTGTTCGCCAAGCGATATATTTTTAACCCCTGTTTCTTCAGTAACTTCGCGTAAAGCAGCAGCGGGAATGGATTCATTGGGTTCTACTTTGCCTTTAGGTAAATCCCAGCGGCCAAAACGCTTAATGAGTAGAATCTCATTCTTCCCATTGCATACAACGCCACCTGCTGCCTCAATGTGGTTAAGGTTGATAGTGAAATGTTTCATTGCTGTTTTGGTATCGGAGGTGCAGGCAAAAAGTGTTGAGACCTCGATATGGCTTTGGAAAAAATCGATTAACTTTGGGATATCATCAAGTTCGGTCTTCCCCCAGCAGAAAAACGATGGGGCTGAAAAAAACACTTCGTTTAGGTTTGAAGCGATTATAAACTTTCGATTGTAAAAGTAAATAGTATAGTTAGGTGTCATGGACAGTAAAGTTATTGCCAATAAACTACTGCAAATAAACGCAATAAAGCTCAATCCTGCAAATCCTTTTACATGGGCATCGGGATGGAAATCACCCATTTATTGTGATAACCGAAAAACTTTATCGTTTCCGGAGGTTCGCAATGCCATTTGCGATGGCTTTGTTAAGGCAATCAAGGAAAAGTATCCTCAGGTTGAGGTTATTGCCGGAGTTGCAACCGGAGCCATTGCCCATGGAGTGCTTGTAGCTGACAGGTTGAATCTGCCTTTTGTTTACGTTCGTTCAACTCCAAAATCGCACGGTTTGGCTAATCAAATTGAAGGTGATTATAAGCCTGGCCAGAGGGTAGTGGTTATTGAGGATTTAATATCAACCGGAATGAGCAGCCTTGCAGCTGTTGAGACCCTTCGGGATGCTGGTTGTAAGGTTATTGGCTTACTGGCCATTTTTTCGTACCAATTCGATAAGGCTGTAAGCAGCTTTGCTAATGCCGGCGTTGAGTTCTCCACGCTATCAAACTACTCGGTGCTAATTGAGGCAGCTTTAGAACAGGGTAGTATTACTAAGGCCGAACAGGAGTTCCTTAAAAGCTGGCGACAAAACCCTGAAAAGTGGGGCAGGTAAAATCACTAAATGATAACATGTAGTTCTAGTTGAATAATTTAAGGGTCCACTCTCCCGCCTCGTTAATTATAAACTCAAAGCTGACATCGTACCAAACCGTTCTGAACGCATTGGGAGTCTGGTATGTTATTTTGCAGTTGACCGGATACAAAACATTTTCAAAACCATATTTTTCCCCGAGCTTTAGGGGGGTACCCGTATCGCAAACAATTTGCAGGTTCGAGATATTGTTGTTCGTTGTTCCGTTCTGGGTAAATGCAATTAGCAAACGTTTTTCCGAGCCAGTTTTTGTCATGGTATACCGTTGCACATTTCTTGCAGTAATAATTTGATACTTTGGCGGTAAAACCTTATGATGAAGCACTCCTTTATCCCAATAACCTGTGTATACAGAATCTTTCCCATTGATTTTACCTTTAAATACACCCTTCCCATGCATTTGACCATTATAAAAGTTACCCTCATACTTATCGCCATTAGCCCAGGTGTATATTCCAAATCCATGTGGTAGTCCATTCCTGAACTTCCCTTCGTAGCTATTGGCGCCCCATGTCTTGCCTTTCCCGTGAGCCAAACCATTTTTACACTTCCCTGTGTAAGCGGATGATATTTCATGTAGAAGTACTTTGCATTCCTGGCTTTGACCTAGTGTAACATGTTGAATACTCAATACCATAATGGTGAATGTTATAGCATCTATAAGCGCAGTTTGAATTTTAAGTTTCATAGAGGTTAAGCGATTTTGAGTAATTTTTTTTGTTGATGTTTTGCACGATTAAAAAATTGAATATATATTTGCACCGCAATTGAGCGCTGGTGCCATAGCTCAGTTGGTAGAGCAAAGGACTGAAAATCCTTGTGTCCGTGGTTCGATTCCACGTGGCACCACAGCCCCCGAAAAAAAGGGGGCTTTTTTATTTTACACTATCGGGACTTTCGGGCCTAAAGAATAACTCTTTATCCATTATCAAATCCCATGCGTCGGAGTTTAGAACCGTTATTACCCGGTTTTGCGGATCAATAAAGAAAAGTTTTTCATCCTTTTTCACCTCACCATCAATTCCCTTTGTAGTGAATTGGTGTGTTATGGTATAACCCAAAAAATCGGTGCTATTTTCATTTAGCAGCCTTTTTAGGCTATCGATAGTATTCTGGTTTGGGTTATCTTTTGATTTCTCAATATTTAGAGCAATCTCTATGCTATGGGTGCGGCTGTTGAACCGGTAACGCGGGATTAACTCGCCAAAGTCTAATGGCACGTAGTTGGGGTATTCCTCTTTCCGGTTTTCCATCCAACTCTTTATAGATTGCTGCACAATTTCATCGGTAGTGGCAGCCTGCTTTTTAGTTTCCTGCTTGCAGGAAACAATTACTGCTAATCCAATAAGCAGTGGAAATATCATTTTCAATTTTTCCATGGGTAGCATAGTTATTATAATTTTACCGAACTATAAAAAAACTTGCAAAAAAAGAGCAAAAGCTGTCAGTAAATTTACAACAATTTTAATCGAGATTAGTCAATAAAAACACAAAAAATCTTTAAATACCTCGTTTCTATTGACATATCGGATGTAACCCCGATTTATGAAAACTTTCATTCCGAACTTTCGGGATGAATAGATTTTGTTAGTTGATTCGTCAATTGTTTTTTTCAGTTGACGGATTTGGGTTTAAAGGAAACGGAATGGTTTGAAATAAAAAAAGGGGCTGAGCCCCTTTTCCAATTTTTTACTTTTCGCAAAAATATTTGTAGAATCGAGGAATAACTTCAATTCCTTTGAAAAATTGTTCAAGTGGATAGTTCTCGTTGGGCGAGTGAATGGCATCGGATTCAAGGCCAAACCCAAGAAGGATTGATTTGATACCAAGCACTTGCTCAAAAGTGCTAATAATGGGGATGCTACCCCCACTGCGGAAAGGAACCGGTTTAATACCGTAAACATCTTCAATGGCCTTGCTGGCTGCCTGGTAGGCAAGAATATTGGTTGGGGCTACATAGCCCTGACCTCCATGGAGTGGAGTTACCTTTACCTTAACCGATTTGGGTGCAATTGACTCGAAGTGCTTTTTGAAAAGTTGTGCGATTTTTTCATGATTCTGGTTAGGCACTAAGCGCATCGATATTTTAGCGTATGCTTTTGAAGGTAGCACAGTTTTTGCCCCCTCGCCAATGTATCCGCCCCAAATTCCGTTAACATCCAAGGTAGGACGAATTCCAGTGCGTTCCATAGTTGTGTAACCGGCTTCGCCATGAACATCTTCGATATCAAGGGCTTTTTTATATTCATCGAGGTTGAATGGGGCGCGAGCCATATCGGCGCGTTCTTCAGGGCTTACCTCAAGAACATCGTCGTAAAAGCCGGGAATGGTTACGCGGTTGTTCTCGTCGTGGAGCGAGGTAATCATCTTGGCCAGTATGTTTGCGGGATTGGCGACGGCCCCGCCGAAAAGTCCCGAGTGGAGGTCGCGGTTTGGCCCGGTAACCTCAACCTCTAAGTAGGCTAAACCCCTAAGGCCAGTAGTGATTGATGGGGTATCCCTGCCTATCATGGATGTGTCCGACACCAGAATGATATCGGCCTTAAGCATTTCCTTGTTCTCTTCACACCATTTACCAAGGTTGGGCGAGCCTATTTCTTCCTCGCCTTCAACCATAAACTTAATATTGCAGGGTAGGGTGTTAGTTTTAACCATCAATTCAAAGGCTTTAGCATGCATAAAGCCTTGCCCCTTATCGTCGTCGGCTCCACGGGCATATATTTTGCCGTCGCGTATTTCAGGTTCAAACGGTTGCGATTTCCAAAGCTCAATGGGATCGACCGGCATCACATCGTAATGGGCATAAACCAAAACGGTTGGAAGTTTAGGGTCGATAATTTTTTCGCCGTAAACCACAGGGTTGCCGGGTGTTGGCATTACCTCAGCCCTGTCGGCTCCGGCTTTTAGTAGCGTGTCGCGCCAGTATTCAGCTGCCCTAATCATGTCGGGTTTGTGTTCCGATATTGAACTAATTGACGGAATTCGGAGTAACCCGAAAAGCTCGTCGAGGAAACGTTCCTTGTTTGCTTCGATGTATGCTTTGATTGCGTCCATAATTTTGTTGTTTTGATGATTTGTTAATTTTCTTTTCGTAAAGATAATAATTCTGCTGCTTCTTCCAACTGGCAATAAAACTCTTTCCCGTAGGCACGGATTAGGGCATCTTTTAGGAATTTGTACACGGGTAGATTGATTTGTTTACCAAGTTCGCGCGCAGGGGTGCATACCTCCCATTGGTGGTAGTTTATTGCGGTAAAGTTTGAGTATTCCTTAACCCTTATGGGGTATAGGTGACACGATAAGGGTTTTTGAAAATCGATTTTGCCATCATTCCAAGCTTTTTCTATGGCACATGTTGCAATACCGTTTTCAAAGACTGTGAATGCACACTCTTTGCCATCAATAAGCGGGGTAACCAAATCGCCATCGCTATCGGTAAGGGCAATGCCTTGTTCCTGAATGGTAGCAATACCCTCGTTTGTCATGTAGGGTCTAACTTTATCAATGATTTGCTCCAGGTAAAGCGCTTCGTCAGGTGTTAAGGGTGCTCCGGAATCGCCATAAACACAACACTTACCCAAACAGCGCGGCAAGTCGCAGCAAAATTTATTTTCGAAAATTTTGCTGCTAATCACCTTGCCGTCAATTTCTATCATCATGAACTGGGTGGAATTGCTAATTGCAAAGAACCTTACCGGTCATCTCTTGAGGAATGGGCAAGCCCATCATGGTGAGAATGGTTGGGGCCACATCGGCCAGAATTCCACTCTCAACCTTTTTGAACCTATCGGAAACCAGAATAATTGGAACCGGATTGAGTGAATGTGCCGTATTGGGAGAGCCATCGGGGTTTAAAGCGTGATCGGCATTGCCGTGGTCGGCAATAATTACCACCTCGTAGTTGTTAGCAATTGCGGCATCAACTACCTCGCCAACACAGGCATCAACGGTTTGAACTGCCTTTTGAATGGCGGTGTAAATCCCAGTGTGCCCTACCATGTCGCCATTGGCAAAGTTAAGGCAGATAAAGTCGTGGGTTTTCTTATGCAGTTCTGCAACAATGGCATCCTCTACAAGGGGTGCGCTCATTTCGGGTTGTAGGTCGTAGGTGGCTACCTTAGGCGAAGGAATAAGAATGCGGCTTTCGCCAGGAAACTCTTGTTCCCTTCCACCCGAGAAGAAAAAGGTTACGTGGGCATACTTTTCGGTTTCGGCAATGCGCAACTGCTTAAGGCTATGGTTGCTAACTACCTCGCCAAGGGTGTTAACCAGGTTATCCTTCTCGTAAATAACGTTCACATTCTTGAACGTATCGTCGTAGCGGGTCATGGTAACGTAGTGTAGGGGCATGGTATGCATGCCAAATTCAGGCATATCCTTTTGGGTAAGGGCAATGGTTATCTCACGCAAGCGGTCGGTGCGGAAGTTGAAACAGATTACCACATCGCCTTCACGAATAAGTCCTGCGGGCTTACCTTCGGCATCAACCCTTACAATGGGTTTGATGAACTCGTCGGTTACCCCTTCGGCATACGATTCTTCAATGGCTTTAACGATATCGGTGGTGGGTTTGCCTTTGCCGTGAACCATTAAATCGTACCCCTCCTTAATGCGCTCCCAACGCTTATCGCGATCCATGGTGTAGTATCGACCAACCAGCGATGCAATAATGCCATTGCTGGTTTTAAGGTGTTCTTCGAGGTCTTTCACAAAGCCAACTCCACTTTGTGGGTCGGTGTCTCGTCCGTCGGTGAGGGCATGGATGTAAACCTTATCAAGCCCAAAATCCTTTGTGATGTCGCACAGTTCATATAGATGCTTATCGAGCGAGTGAACTCCACCATCGGAAACCAATCCTATAAAGTGAACTGCCTTACTATTCTGCTTTGCGTATTGGAGAGCGTTAACAAGGACAGGCATTTGTGCCAGCCTGCCTTTCTTGATATCCATGTTAATACGAACCAAATCCTGGTAAACAATTCTTCCTGCACCGATGTTGAGGTGACCCACTTCAGAATTTCCCATTTGTCCATCGGGTAATCCCACATTCTCGCCGCTGGTAAAGAGTTGAGCGTTAGGGTATTTGGCGTTAAGCTTGTCGATGTTTGGTGTTGGCGTGCTGTAAATTACATCCGATTTATCTTTGTTCCCAATTCCCCATCCATCGAGTATCATTAAAAGAACCTTACTCTTTGTCATAGTCAAAAATCACTGTTTATGGTTTAGAATCTGTATAAGTAGTTAATACTCTAAATAAAAAACGTTTGAAAGTATTAGTTTGTTTACTTGTACTGCACAAAGTTACTTTTTTTTTCTGATGTCAACCCGAAGTAAAAGGTTAACAAGTGTTGAAAAACCGAAATCGATTTCAGAAATTAATATTTTGATAATCAGTTATATAATTATTGAAATTTGATAAGTTTTTTGTAATTTGATTTTAATTCTTAACTTTCTATGCTAATTCATTAAAGAAAATTAGATGAGAAGGCTGATTTTCATAGTTTTTGCGATTGTAACAACCAATGCTTTTTCTCAGATAAATACCACAGGGCTGCCCATCATAAAGCATTACCTCAAATCGGTGTATAGTGCAGGAACCCAAAATTGGTCTATTTGCCAGGATTGCCGTGGATTCATGTATTTTGCTAATAACAATGGGCTGCTCCGTTTCGATGGTAATCGGTGGGACTTGTTTTCGTTGCCAAATAATCAGCTTGTTCGGTCGGTGTTTTGTAGTGGCGATACAATCTTTGTTGGGGCTTTTGAGGAGATAGGTTACTTTGTTTACCACCGCCAGGCCGATATGGTTTACCACTCATTAATTAACCTTGCCCCTAAATCCGAAATCAATTTTGATGAAGCTTGGCGAATTTTTAGGTTGGGTTCAGCTTATATTTTTCAAACTTTTAGCCACATTCTGGAATATAGCAAGGGTAAGATTAACGCATACAAAGCCCCTGAGCCTTTACAGTTTTCGTTTGTAATGAATGGAAATTACTACGTGCAAGGAAAGGAGGGTAATATTTACCGTTACCATGATGGAAATTTCGATAGGTTTAACGATAACGGGGTTTTCACAGGCAAGCAAATTTGGGCATGCTTTGAGATATCAGGTGGTAGAAACCTGCTTGCTACCATAAACCATGGCGTTTGGCTTTTTGATGGAGTGAGTTTTACGCCATGGAAAGGGTTGGCAAATGAGATGTTGAAATCGTATCAGATATTCTCGGCATCGAGAATTGAGGGTGGGTACGTAGCTTTTGGAACCATTCAAAACGGGCTAATCATCACCGATGAGCAGGGCAACCTTGTAAAATTCATTAATAAATCCGCTGGTTTACAGAACAATACCATTTTAAGTACCTTTGTAGATGATGCCAACAATCTTTGGCTGGGCTTGGATAACGGGATCGACTATGTAGAGCTCAACTCCCCGCTCAGTTTTATAGGTGAGGGGTTAGGTTTGGAAGGGGCAGTATATGCCACAAGGATATTCGATGGGAAAATCTTTGTTGGAACAAATCAAGGGCTTTATGTGGCTTCGTGGCCTATTGGCACCTTTATAGATGGTGCAAAGCCATTCCGATTGGTTCCATTAACTAAAGGGCAGGTTTGGTCGCTCTTTGAAAGCGATGGTAAACTTTACTGTGGACACAACTTTGGCACCTTTGTTATTGATAAGGGGTTGAATGTTAGGTTGATATCGCCCGAAGAGGGTTCATGGACTTTTGTTCCCTTGCGAAACATTCCCGATAGAATGCTTGTTGGAAAGTACAAAGGATTACATCTTTACTCAAAAATAGATGGGGAATGGAAGTACCTAAAAAAGGTTGCAGGCTTCACCGAGTCGTCGCGATTGTTGGTTGAGGATGAAAACGAGAGTATTTGGATGGCCCATGGCTATAAGGGGGTTTATAAACTTATGCTTAACCAAAGCAAGGATAGTATTAGGCTTTTAACCCTTTACGATAATACCAGGGGATTCCCTGTTAAATTTGGTGTTAATGTCGAGAAGATAGGAAATCAAGTAGTATTCCTTACTTCGCAGGGCATTTACAGGTACAACTCCCTTACCGATAACATGGAGCCTTACCATGAGTTAAACCGGATTATTGGCGATGCCAAATGGGTTAGGAGGATGGTTGAGGATGAAAGGGGTAATATCTGGATTCTTAAATATAATGGTCTTTTGAAATTAGCCCGGAATGCCGATGGCTCAAAAAGTGTTCACCAGACTCCTGTTAGCCGATTTGGCGATAACCTTGTTGCTTCGTTTGAAAATATCTATGTTTATAATCAGAACTACGTTTTCATTGGCACAGAAAACGGGTTGGTTTGCTACAGTAGTCAATACAATTCAGAGAAATGGAAAACCCCATTGCATTGTGTCATAAAAAGTATTAGTTCAATTGGCCGATTTGAGGATGTGATTATTAACGATTACACAGTTTCAGGGAAAGGGGGCCTTTATATACCCTTTAGTCAGAATTCAATCCGGGTTACAGTGGCAGCTCCTGTGTACAATGCCGGTGAAATCGCCTTTAGTTTTTTTCTAAAGGGATATGATAACGATTGGAGCCATTGGCAGCGCGAAAACGTTAAGGACTTTAGCCAACTACCCCATGGCGAATACGAATTAATGGTTCGCGGCCGCGATGCAATGGGACGAGTTTCCGAACCTGTATCTGTTCGTATTCAAGTTGAACGACCTTGGTTCTTGACATGGTATGCATTTGCTCTATACTTGGTACTTTTAGTTGTTGGTTTTTATTCGCTTCGCATACTTGTTCGGAAAAAGGTTCAACGTGCAACCGCAAGGATTAAGGAGCAAAAGAATCTGGAACTCAGGGTTAAGGAGGAGGAGCATAAACGGCAAGTTATTGAAGCCGAACGCGAAATCATAAGGCTTAAGACTGAAAACCTGCAGGTTCAGGTTGAACACAAAAATCGCGAACTGGCTGCAATAGCTATGCAAATTGCACATAAGAACGATTTTCTTAATAAGCTTAAGTTGAGACTTGAAGTGATTGCCAAGTCAATAAACCCCGTTTCACAAAAAGAGGTGATTGATTTAATCCGAAATATCGATAACGATATAAAGATGGACAAGGAATGGCAGCGTTTTGAGCACCATTTTGATGAGGTACATAGTGGGTTTATCAAAAAGCTTAAGGGAATGTATCCGGAACTTACTCCCAGTGAACTCAGATTATGCGCTTACCTCCGCCTTAACATGACCACAAAGGAAATTGCGCAAATACTTAGCATTAGCGTGCGCGGTGTTGAAATAAGCCGATATAGGCTACGGAAAAAACTCAAAATTGATAGCGATACCAATCTGGTTGATTTTATGCTTAACCTGTGAGGCTATAGCTTAATAAAACTACCAGTTAGGTATAAGTTGTTTTTTGTGATAATTCTTATGCTGTAAAATCCATTTGGAAGGCCTGATATTGGAATTTCACTATCACTATACACCATAATTTCTTTTACAGGAATGCCTGCAATATTTATTATTTGAATTTTTACATTTTCCTTAAAGGCGTTTGAGTTGATTTTTATATGGGTTGATGCAGGATTTGGGTAAACGTCAAAACTACTTGTTTTGTTCACTTTTGGCGAGATAATGGTGAGCAGGGTGTTGCTCAAAACTAAATCAGAAATCCATAATGAGTCCGTTGCTGCTTTGCCGTAAACGCCATAGTTTATATAGAATCGAACACCTGTAATTTGATGGTGGTTTACCTGTTTCCCATATTCAGGCGTGTTCGACCCCCAGTTGTTGTTAAAGTCAAATGAGTAGTAGTGGAAAACCCCATGGGGTTCAACGGGGTTAAAACGGAAAACCGGTGTAGCATCGGTTAGCCGGCCATCGGTGTCAAATAGGTCGGCACGCAGCACCACCGATTTACTCTTGTTATAGGTCATCATCTCAACATTCAGAACCGTAAGGTTGCTCATGTCCACAGGGTTTGGAAAGGTGTAGGTAAAATAGGGAAAATCCTCAGGCTTGCTGATACTATAGTTAACCTTCAAAAGTGTATCGATGGTTGATAAGGTAATGGTGTTGGGGCTGGTGTTTAAACCAGCCCAACCCATTAGCCCATTTTCTTTGACGTTTAGCAAGCTATACCTATCGCCGGTTGGGATAACAGTTGTTTTTACTGTTTTGGTGTATGTTCCACCAGCTTGTGGGTGAGTAATTTCAACCGTAACATTTCCGGCTGTATTGCCCCAGTCAACAACAATGGAGTTGGTTCCCTGGCCGCTAACAATGGTTGCACCCGCTGGAACACTCCAGTTAAACGTTGCATCGGCAACATTCTGAATACTGAATGTAACACCTGTTTGGTTTGGTGAAACGTATTCAGGTCCCGATACTTTCAAGGCCGATACATCGATGTACTGGTAAACCCTAACATAGTCCACATACATCTTTTGTGGCCAAATATTGGGATCAACACCTTGGGCACCACCCCAGTTCCCGCCAACAGCAATGTTAAGAATCAGGTGAAACACCTGGTCGAATGGCCAGGTCTTGTAATCCTTATGCTCATTGGCAAAGGTGAAGTATTTGTTGTTATCTACATAGATGTCAATTTTTTCTGGTGTCCATTCAAGGGCGTAAAGGTGAAAAGCCGTTTCGGCATCGGGTACTGAGATTGTTGCGGTTTTTTGAGTGCCCAGAACATGGTTATAGGCTTCCGTATGAATGCTTCCGTGCACCACACCCGGGTCGTAACCAACATATTCCATGATATCAATCTCGCCGCTCTTGGGCCAGTTGCCATAAACCCAGTTAGTGGGTAGCATCCAGATGGCAGGCCACGTGCCTCTTCCCGATGGTAGTTTTGCGTAAGCCTCAACCCTGCCATAAAGCCAGTCGCCTTTCTGGCGGGTAACCAAACGGGCTGAGGTGTACTCCATGCCCTCATATTGTTCCTTGCGGGCTTCGATGATTAGATTTCCATTCTCAACACGAGCATTTTCGGAACGGGCGTTGGTGTAGTACTGTAGCTCATTGTTACCCCAGCCGCCTCCTCCTACATCGTAACCCCATTTATCGCTTGCTGGCAGGCCGGTGTAGTTAAACTCATCGTTCCATACCATTACCTTAACCTGTGCAAGGTTTGTAAAAGGGGCTGCGAGTAGCAGACCTGTGATTAAAATAATATGCTTTTTACTCATTCTTTTCCTTTTTTATTTAAAAAAGGCTTCCGGGAGTTGTCCATTTCACCTAACCATAATATTTACTTATACGTAAAAAAATCTTTTTGGACAATGATTCCGAAAGCCTTTTTGTAAAAGGCTAATTCAACCTAAAACTCAATTCTTGCAAGTCGTGGCTGTTGCCACCTACAAACACTTTGAATTCGCCGGGTTCAGGCTTAAATTCCATAGTGCGTGTATAAAAAGCCAGGTCGCTTGCAGTAAGTTTAAACTCAACCTTAACGGTTTCGCCTTTTTTAATGAAAACTTTTTCAAAACCTTTCAATTCCTTAACTGGACGGGTAACAGATCCTACAAGGTCGCGGGTGTATAGCTGTACAACCTCCTCGCCATCGTAGTTACCGGTATTTGTTACGTCAATCCATACCTTAAGGGTATCGTTCATGCCAATTTCATTGGCGCTGATGCTAAAGTTGCTGTAATCGAAGGTTGTATAGCTGAGACCATAACCGAATGGGTAAAGCGGGGTATTTGGGCTGTCGATGTATTTTGATGTGTAACGCTCAGTATCAACCTTTGGCCTTCCGGTGTTTTTGTAAAAGTAGAACAATGGAATTTGTCCAACATTGCGGGGGAAGGTTATGGGCAGTTTGCCCGAAGGGTTGTAATCGCCAAAAAGCACATCGGCAACAGCATGGCCTCCCATTGTTCCAGGTAACCATGCTTCGAGTATAGCAGGAACGGCGCTGTCCATCCACTCAATGGTTAACGGACGTCCATTCATGAGAACCACAACCATGGGTTTTTTGAGTTCGGTTAGCGCCAAAACCAACTCTTTTTGCACCCCAGGTAAATCGAGAAATGCCCTGCTAAGCGCTTCACCTGACATCATGGCGGCTTCACCCACCACCACTACAACTGCATCGGCTTTGCGCGCAGCAGCAATTGCTTCGGCAAATCCTGCTTTTGAATCGCCGGTTATCTCGCAACCTTTTGCATGCAAGACCTTTGCGTTGGGTAGTTTTTCACGAATCCCTTTAAGTACCGAGACGGCGTCTTTACCCTCACCGCGAGCCGACCATGTCCCGATGATATCGTCAGTATTATCGGCCAATGGGCCTACAACTGCAACGGTGTTGAGTTTTTTGCTAAGTGGCAGTACCCCATCGTTTTTAAGCAGCACCATCGATTTGCGGGTAACTTCGCGTGCAATTTCAAGGTGGCGTGGGTTGAGTATTAGCTCTTTCTCCCGAATTGTATCGCAGTAGCGGTAGGGATCGTCAAAGAGACCAAGCATGAATTTAATGCGAAGAATACGCCTAACGGCATCATCAATCTGCTTTTCGGTAATTTTGCCATCGGCAAGCAGTTTTTTTAGTTGGGGAACGTAAATGTGTCCCTCCATATCCATATCAATACCGGCATTCATGGCCAAATCCCCTGCGTGGTAGTCGTTTTCAGCAAAGCCGTGAACAATCATTTCTCGAATTGATGCCCAGTCCGAAACAATGAACCCGTTAAACTGCCATTCATCTTTCAGAATCCCTTTAACCATTTCCCTGTAGCCGCTTACTGGTATGCCGTTTAGCTCGTTAAACGACGACATAAAAGTACCAACCCCAGCATCAATGGCAGCCTTGAATGGGGGTAGGTAAACCTCGCGAAGAGTTCTCTCCGAGATGTCCACCGTATTGTAGTCGCGGCCACCCATTGCTGCACCATAGGCAACAAAGTGCTTGGCACAGGCAACAATGGTACTAGGTTCAGCTAGCGATGTTCCTTGAAATCCCTTAACATGAGCTTTTGCTACCTGTGAACCGTAGTAGGGATCCTCGCCAGCACCTTCCATTACCCTTCCCCAGCGAGGGTCGCGGGCAATGTCAACCATTGGGGCAAAAGTCCAGTGCTGTCCTGCTGCAGAAGCCTCGATGGCTGCAATTCGTGCCGACTTTTCAATGGCTTCCATATCCCAGCAGGCTGCTTCGCCAAGGGGGATAGGGAAAATGGTTTTGTAGCCATGAATTACATCATAGCCAAAAATTAGGGGTATGCCTAATCGGCTTTCTTCAACTGCTATTTTCTGAACCTTATAGGTATAAGCTGCACCATTAACGTTGAGCATGCTCCCCACTTCTCCCTTTCTGATTGCATCCTGGTACTGCGTGGCAAACGTAATGGGGCCGGTTGTTTCGCCATCGCCGGTTAGCTGGTTCAGTTGGCCAATCTTCTCGTCAATGGTCATTAGCTTAAGAACCGAATCAACCTTACGTTCTATAGCCGGATCGATGCTTAGCTTGCCCCCGGAATGGTCTAAAGCAGTTTTATTCCCACCGCACGACCACGTAGCCAGGGCTAAAACTGCAATTATTAATTTCAATCTCATCATTTTCAGTTTTTCGGTTTTAAACAGGGTAACCCGTTAAGGGTTCCCCTGTGAACAGAATAGTTTACTTAAGCCCTTCGATATGAGGCCCAGCCAGATCGTCGAGGTGAACGCTAAAGGTTCCTTCGTTGTTACCGGGGTTAATCATTATGCGAACCACGTTGTAGAAGTCCTTGTTAAAATTTGGGTCAGTAGTTACATCATTTGTAAATATATCACCAGTCCAATCCCAACCTGCGCCAACTCCGGCAAAGTTAAACTCGGCAATTTCCCACTTATTGTCATTCTGAATGGTGTAAATCAAATCGGCAGTTCCAGTTTGCCAGGCATTTCCACCACGATCGGTGTTTTCTAGTTTTAATAGCACATTATCGCCAGCTTTGCCGTAAACCAATACCTTAAACACTGTCTGCTTGGTTAGATCAAAGCGGTAACCATCGGGTAAGCGTGTGTAAGCATTTGCCCATTGTGCATTGTACTTGGTGAAGAGTGCGCAGTGTGCGCTACGATTCGGATACAAGCTATTGTCGGGGTTGCTAACAATTTCAATTGTAGCTCCACCATCGGCCTGGTCAACCTGCATGGGGACAAGCGTGGTTTCGCCAAAGTCGTTATACATTACCATAGCATCGAGCAGGTACTCCTGGTAGTTTGGGTGATTAGCGTCAACGGCAACCGTTGTGGACTTAACAAAATCCTGTCCGTTAGCTGTTACAGTAACCTTGGCGTTGTAGTTACCTTTACGCATGTAGGTATGCAAAACAACTTCAGCCCCATTGGTTGTTTCATAGTTAGTGCCATCGCCAAAATCGTATGTGATTTTTGAGATGGTAAACGAAGAAGGTACTTGTAAATCTTCAAGTGTAAAGGAGTACTCGTTGGGGTTTGCAGTGGTTGCCACTACTAAGTTGTAGGTAACAGTTGGACGAACATATCCTTTAGGGATTAACTTATGGTAGCGTGCAGCCCCACCAACAGTGCGTAGATGGAAGAAGTTTTCGTTCCATTCGAGCACTTCGTACTTGCGGGGGTTACCATCGTCGTAGGAGATATTACCGGATTGGCTCGAAATTTGAATGTAGTATTTTTCGTTTTCTTGGCTAATTGACCAGGTGAGTTCACCACGAGCGGCATCGTTGGTAATCATATCGATGTCGTAGGCATCGTTCCAGAACGATGATACGTAGTAACCAGCGGATAAGCCATCCTCAGCGGCATTGCCATCGTAGTTTACATGGGTTTTACCATGTGTGTCAATTTCGTAGGTAAATCCAACAAGTTTAAAGGTAAATTCGTCGTCATAGAGGAAGTGCCCCGATTTTTCCAGAGGAGCAGCAGCCCACCAAATAGGTGAATACGAATCAGCCGGACCAACCCCCAGGTGTGCTTCCGAAAGGCTATCGATAACCCAGGTTTTTCCATTTGTTGCATCAACACCGCCTGTTAAGGCTGTAATAATTGGGCTTTCCAGATACGACCAGTCGGTTTCGGTTTGAACAAACTCTTTTGTTTTCGATGTGCTACCACCCGAAACATAAAGGGTAAGGGTGATGTTGTAAGTTTTAGCAAGTGGATAGTATGCTGTAACTGAATTGCCAACAGCTTTAATACCATTGCCAAGATCCCAGTTTGCAATCCCCTTTACAGAGGATGTATTGGTAATTACAAAATGGAATGCATCTTCACCTGGAGTAACAGTAAAATCCAGTTGATCAGCGGAAGGAGCATCCCCAATGTTTGGTTTATCCAGTTCCATGGGCTCGCAACCAAACCAGGTAAGCCCAATAAGAACCAGAGCTGAGAGTATGATGTGTCGTTTATTCATAGTACATTTTGTTTTAGTAACCAGCATTTTGTTTTAGCTTATTTCCCGAAAGGGTTATTTCGGTTTGCGGTATTGGTAGCAAGCCTAGTGTTGCTGAATTGAATGTTTCATCAAGTGGACTAGGACCAGCAGCAGCGTTAATCTTTGTTTCAGCATAGGTTAAACCTCTACGGAGCAAATCCCAGTAACGCAACCCTTCGCCTGCAAATTCAACCCTACGTTCATGATAAATTAGGTCAAGACCTGCTTCATCGTTTGAAAGCGTAGGAGCAATGTGATCATCGCCAAAGGCGCGTTTACGAACACGGCTATAGTAATCCTGAGCTTTGCCAAGGTTATTGTCGAGGTAAAGCTCAGCACCCATAAGCAGTACATCGGCAAAGCGTATAACGGGACGGTTGTATGGCCAGTTCAGGGGATCGTTTGTGGCGGGACGGTCAGCCTTGAGGGGGTAAAATTTCTTAAATGCATAGCCCGTATGCTGGTAGCAATTTTCGGGTTTGTAAACCAATCCTTCGGCTGCAGCATCGAGTATTGATACCGAGTAACGCGGATCGCCAGGTTCAAACTCATCGACAAGCGATTGGCTGGCAGGCTGAAAACTCCATCCCGATTCGTAAATTGGGTCTTCAACAC
>DSBV01000020.1 GCA_011045955.1 Bacteroidales bacterium
ACTTTATTGTTTTCCGGAGCAAACCGTCCTTTAATTCATGTAAGAAACAAAACCTTAACAATTTATAAGGGAGCAAAGTTTGTTTTGGGAAACCAGTTGCGAAGAAAAGATTATGTGAAAAACATAGATATCAACATACAAAAAGATGATATGCTTTTTATGTTTTCAGACGGTTTTGCAGACCAATTTGGTGGAGAAAAAAACACTAAATTTTCAACAAAGAGGCTATTGGCATTAATTCAAGATATTTCTGAATTAACTATTAATGAGCAGTACGAACAACTAAAATCAACTTTTTTTAATTGGAAAGGAGACAACCATCAAATTGATGATGTTTTACTTTTGGGAATACGATTATAAACTTAAAAAAATTTAAACAAATGGAAACAAATTTAACAACTACCAAAGTTCTACCAACTTTCCCGTATAAGTATGAGTTGGTAATCAACAAGGATTATGGTAAAGTTTTTGTACTACCCGAAAATCAGATTATGATTTGTGAACTTACGAAAGAATATGTTCCAATTGAAGATTTTCGGGAAATATTTTCAGCAACAGTTCCTTTTATTGAAAAGCATAAGATTAAAAAATTCATTTTCGACAAACAAAATTTACGCGTGTTTCATCAACCATCCATGGAGTGGTATTTTGTAGTTTGGAAACGAGAAGTCTATGATTTAGGATTGAAAATTCATCGAAAAATACTACCTCAAGACCAAATAGCATTTAAGTTAGCAGTTGAAGCAGGAAGAGCAAAAATTATGTCGGATTATAAAGATACTGTAATTCCTTTACTTGATATTCAGTATAGTACATCCGTTTTAGAAGCCATTGAAAGTTGAAAAAATTAAATCATTGTGTCCGGTAAATCCAAGTATAGCACTGGAAGACTTACCAGTTAACTACTAGGGCAAAAAAGTGATAGTTAATAAATTTATATAGAGGTTATCGCTCCCCAGCTGGCCTGCCAGTTGGGATGCGATTGTTTTTGACTACTATTTTTTATCGTTTTTAGTCCCCAGGGGGCTAAAAAATATGTTAAGTGTCTTATTCTTTAAACATTTCGAGAACACAAAAAAACAAATAATCAATGCATGAGCGGTGTATTTTTTAATGGCGGTCATTAGAAAAAGAATAGTTAATGATAAATTTGAGATAAAATTTACACCGAACACTAGTGAAATAAAATATAATATGATTATCCGTTAAAGAGCATAAAAAGTATTGTCTTCGTGCAAAATTTATCGACAATGAAATTTATAAATTTTGTAAAGCAGCATTCCGATGAAAAAAGTTGTATTCAGCATTTAAGGCACCGCCGTGGGTTCATACCTTAATAAATAACGCTAAGCGAAACCTTCTTGAAGTGAACCACCAAACAAAAGACAAATATTTACAGAATTATTTGAATGAATTTTGTTACAAAACAAATAGACGACATTTTGGAAGAATCTATTTGATAGACTACTAGTTGCATCTGTCGAAGATACTTGGTATGGAAAACTTAGGTATAATAACGGACAATCATTTTAAATAAAAGTTACTTGCTAAATTAAAGTTTAATAAAGTTTTTCCCGTACTTTTCATGTGTAGTACTTTTGTTCACTTTAGCAAAATAAACATCTACTAAAATGATATACCCCGACACCTTTGAGCAAAAGGTTGGATTTGATAAGGTTCGTGAGCTAACGCTTGCGCGCTGCCTATGCGGGCTTGGCGAACAGCGAGTAAGGGATGCCAAATTCAACACCAATCCTGCCATTGTTTTTGAATGGATTGAACAAACCCATGAAATGAAGACAATCTGCCAAATGGAGGATGGCTTCCCCACCGATGGCTTTATTGATGTAACTCCTGCCTTACGTAAACTTAATGTGGAAGGGCAATGGCTCGATGAAAACGAACTGCAGCAACTAAGACGCTCGCTGGACACCATTAAGCAACTCCTTGCATTTGTAAAAAGGGTATCGGATAAGTACCCAGCCATTGCAAAACTTGCCACAGGGGTAAACTACTACCCCTATGTTATTGAACGAATTGATAGCATTCTGGACAGATTTGGACGAATTAAGGATAATGCATCGGTAAGGCTGGCCGAAATTAGAGCAAGCATCAGAGCAAAGGAAACATCGGTAAACAAGTTAGTACAAGGAATAATGCGGGTTGCTCGCGAACAAGGAGTTGTTGAAACCGACACACAACCAACCGTTCGCGAAGGGCGTGTGGTGATTCCGGTTGCGGCGGCAAACAAAAGGAAGCTAAAGGGGATTGTTCATGACGAATCGGCTACCGGCAAAACCGTTTTCATTGAACCCGTTGAAGTGGTTGAACTCAACAATGAAATCCGGGAACTTGAATACGAGGAGAGGCGCGAGATAGTTAGAATACTCACTGAACTAGCCGACAGTATCAGACCATACCTGCCGGAGTTGCTTACAGCCTACAATTTCATGGGCGACGTTGACTACATAAGGGCAAAAGCGCTTTTAGCCATTGAGTTTGATGGTGCCAAGCCCATACTAAACAGCCATTCCACAATCATATACCTACGTCAAACCCGGCATCCAATTCTGCAAATGAGCCTTAAAAGAGAAGGGAAAAAGATTGTTCCGCTCGATATTGAATTGAATCTACACGATAGGATTTTACTGATATCAGGACCTAATGCCGGGGGTAAATCGGTTTGCCTGAAAACGGTTGGGTTGATGCAGTACATGTTGCAATGCGGTTTCCTTCCGTGTGTTTTGGAAAACTCCGAAATGGGAATATTTTCGAAGATATTCATTGATATTGGCGATGAGCAATCGCTGGAGAATGACCTGAGTACCTACAGTTCGCATCTCATCAACATGAAGCAGATGCTTAGATATGCCGATAGCCAAAGCCTTGTGTTAATTGATGAGTTAGGTGCAGGAACCGAACCCACCGCTGGCGGTGCCATTGCCGAAACAATCCTGCAAGAACTTCGCAACAAAGGAACTTTTGGGGTTATTACCACACACTACTCCAACTTAAAACATTTTGCCGCCAACACGCCTGGTATTGTTAACGGAGCAATGCTTTTCGATAATGAACGTATTGAACCCCTATTCAAGCTGGAAATAGGGAAACCCGGAAGCAGCTTTGCCTTTGAAATTGCACGAAAGATTGGACTTCCCGCAAAGGTTCTGGATACGGCATCACAAAAGGTGGGTTCCGATTACATTACATTTGAAAAACATCTCCGTGAGATATCGCGCAATAAGCGTTACTGGGAAAAGAAGCGCGAAAGCATAAGACTTGCCAATAAACGTGCCGAAGAGGCAGAGGAAAAACTCCAAAGGGAGTTGGAAGAACTGGAGAAAAAGCGAAAGGAAATTATTACTACTGCAAAGGAAGAGGCTCAGGATTTACTGGCAAATGTTAACAAACAAATTGAAAATACCATTCGAACCATTAAGGAAAGTAACGCCGAAAAGGAACGAACCCGCAAAGCACGAAAAGAACTGGAAAGCATCAAAATTGAAATTGAAAAACCCGAAACCCCCGATGCTCTCATTGAGCGTAAAATGGAACTCATAAAACAGCGACAAAAACGAAAAGCACAAAAACACCAACAAAAAAGCGACACCGAAAATAAGCCTACAAAAACCGAAGAGGTAAAAGCCATTGAGCCGGGCGACAAGGTAAAAGTGGAAGGTTACGATTTGATTGGCGAGGTAATAAGTGTAAGCGAGAAAAGCGCATCAATAGCCATTGGGAGCATTATAACCGTTGTAAAACTCGATAAGCTAAAACGCATCTCACCGGGCGAATTCCGTGAGGTTTCAAAACAAAAGGCAATGGTGAATACAGGCTTCGACGTTTACAAGCGAAGGCTTAACTTCAAGTCCGATATCGACATACGGGGGTACAGGGCTAACGAGGCCCTTGAGGCAGTTCAGGATTTAATTGATGATGCACTAATGCTGGGGTTCAGCCGTGTACGAATACTCCATGGGAAAGGGAATGGTATTCTCAAGCAGGTAATTCGTGACTTCTTAAAGGCTACGCCAGGCGTAAAAAGCTTTGGCGACGAACATGTAGAATTTGGTGGATCAGGAATTACTGTAGTTGACCTTGATGTTTAGCGGTTTAACCTATGAAAAATGAATGGTATTTTGTATATTGCCAATCAAAATAGCGCATAGTGGAACTGCTAATTTATTGTCGACAAACAAGCCCGAGGCTGGAATACATTTGCCGATTTATATTTAAAGACATACTCCGTATGCCCTACCGTATATCAAGTTCCTATACCGAAGCATCGGATTATAAAGGGCCTATTCTGAGTTACGATAAGCAACCCATTCCTGGGTCAATCAGCATTTGTCCCTCGTCGCTCTTGTTTGATAAAGCCATCACCTCCTTTCCATTAGAAATTGGCGAATGGCATGGCATGCCAGCCTTTCCAATCACATCGAGCAATCACAAAAGCGATATCCCCTTCGACCTGCTTGCTGGTGCATTTTACCTGGTAACCCGCTACGAAGAGTATTTGCCCCACAAGCCCGATAAACATGGACGTTTCCGATTTACCAATAGCATTGCATACAAAAATGGTTTTCTGGAAATACCTATTATCGATATTTGGGCGCACCAACTTGCAGCAGCTATTAAGGAAAAGTTTGGTAACTCACACTCAAAACATCGTAGCTTTACCAGCCAAGTAACCTTTGACCTGGATAGCGCTTTTGCATTCAAGGGGAAAAGCATTGTTAGGAACGTGCTGGGATTTGCAAAGTCGGCACTATCCCTTGAATTTAGCAATGCTAAGATGCGTCTTATGGTTCTCACAAACAAGGCAAAAGACCCCTTTGATATATACGACGAACTATTTGGAATACTCCCTGCAGGCAAAGCCACAAAATGGTTTATTCACGTTGGCAGTTGGGGCAAATACGATAAGCAGGTAAACACACGTAGCGCTTCGTTCCTAAATGTTATCAACAAACTATCGTCGCGTTATTCCATTGGAATTCACCCCTCATATAAAACCTATTTAAGCGATGAATATTTCCGAAGCGAGTTAACCAAACTGGTTGACATACTGGGTCAAGCCGTATCGGCATCGCGATTTCACTATTTACGACAAAGCATACCATACTCATATTACTCCCTCATAAGAGCTGGCATTACCCAGGAGTACTCAATGGGGTATGCCGATAAGCCCGGATTTAGAGCAGGGACCTGCACCCCCTACCCTTTTTTCGACCTATTCGAAAACACATCCAAGAACCTAAAAATCTTCCCCTTTGCCATAATGGACAAATCGTTACTTAACATTGTCCGTTATGACCCGAATCAAGCCCTTGAATTGGTTAATCGATTGGTACAAGTTGTTAAAAATGTGAACGGGAACTTTGTTAGCGTATGGCACATCGATTACTTAGCTCGGAATCACTCGGATTTTTCACTTATGGAAATTCTGGAAAAAACCATTGAAATGTGCAGGAATGAAGGAAAAGCTTAAAATAGTCTTTTTATACCGTGATGAGATAGACGATAAACGCTGGAACACCAGTATCGATAATGCCATTAACGGAAACATATACGCATACACATGGTATCTCGATGTGGTTGCACCGGGCTGGGGGGCATTGGCTACACCCGATTATGATTACCTGTTTCCGCTCCCCATAAAACGAAAGTATGGCGTAAACTACATTATGCAACCTTTATTCTGCCAGCAACTTGGACTTTTCACATCCCAAAAAATTACGCCTGGTATTGTGGATAGTTTTATTGATAGCATTCCGCAAACATATAAATACATCGACATAAACCTAAATATCCATAATATAATTAATAATTTTATCAAAAATTCCGATAAAAGAAAAACATACTTGCTCGATTTACTGGACTACAACGAACATTTATTCAAAAAATACAACCAAAATACCAAAAGAAACATCCTAAAAGCCATTGCCAATGAATTAATTGTAACCGATAAGTTACCCTTGCATGAGTTTGTGAATATATATAGGGAGCATGGGTTTACCGTAAGGGGCGACAAAGACATTAAGCTAATTAAAAGGTTAGCTGAAACGCTTATAACCCAAAACAGAGCGTCCATTTGGGGAGTAGCCAACAGCTTTTACCAATTTGGCAGTGTGGCCTTGTTTGCCGAAAGCCATAACACAATATACTACCTGTTTGGAGCATCCAAGCATGAATTTAGGAATAAAGGGGCAATGTTTTTAATTATTGATGGGGTTATCCACAAGAATTCAGGCATGGACAAGGTATTAGATTTTGAAGGTTCCGAAATACGAGGCATTGCACGTTTTTTTGAAGGCTTTGGTGCAAAACCTTACACTTTTTACAACTACAAAAAAAACGTTTTACCAGCAGGTGAGTTATTAATAAGATTAAAACAAAAACTTAAGTTCATATAGGCATATGCTGTCGATATCAAAAATCTCGCTAAGGGAGCTAAAGCTTTTCAATAGCGATACGGATTTAAGCGAAAAGGATTTTTTGCCGATAAGCAAAGTGAGAGCCATGTCGTTAATGGCAAACCCGCGAGCAAACTCAAACGACAATGTGCTCTACCAAGCCCACTGGAACGAAAGGCTCATTGCACGCCAAACGGTATTGCCCGACATAGCTTATACCAACAACCAATCGATACCCTTTGCTTGGATTAGTGGGGCATGGGTTCATCCCCATTTCCGAAGGCAAGGAATAGCCACAAAACTATTAAACGCAGTGGTATTGGATTGGAAGGGAATGTTAATGGCAACTAATTTCTCAAAAATAACCGAGGCTTTATATGAAAAGACCAAAACATTCAAAACTCTCAAAAAGATTGAAGGGCGAAGGTTTTTCATACGAAAAACCCTTTTAAGTTCATACAATTGCTGCAGCCATAACAACCCTCTCAACTATTTCGGCGAAAAGGGCATTAACCTTTTCAACCACTCAAACCTCACCCGCAAATTCCTTAAACTTCTAGAAAAATTGAAATGGAATACTTCATAAGACCCGACGACGAAATACTAAACAAACTAACCCAGGCAACAACCAATACACTTACAAAACGAAGTGCTGAAGAGATTAACTGGATTATCCGATACCCTTGGTTAATTAATGGTCTGCTACCCGACAGAGCTGCGCAAAAGTTCTTTTTTGCCTCTGTAATACCTGCATTTGCCTACTACCTGATAAAAGTATTTAAGAATGATGAGCTGATAGGAGTCCTACTCATGCAGCATAGCAATACCCGTTTCACTGTTCCTTACTACTGGTTTGAAAACGGCACCGAGGATGTTATGGCTAAAGTGATACTGCTGCACGCATCGAAGGCCAGAGCGTCTTTCATCAATATTTACAACCAAAAAATTGTGAATTCCATGCTTAAACTCCGCCCATACTACTTTTATAGCAAAAAACGAATCCGGAAATATTTAGTGGCCGACAGCATGGTTGATATAGTAGGAAATAACTTGGAATTAATGGATGGCAATGGTGACTGTGCGTTTATATAGCTGAGTTAGTCCATTAAACTTTGGAAATCAATCTCAGTCATCTGTTCGACCTCAAGAACTTTCCCTTTTTCACATTTGATGGTACGGGCAGGGAATTTCTTAATGATTTGGGTGTTGTGAGTAGCCATTATTACGGAAATTCCTGAAGATGAAAGGTTATGAAGTATCTGCATGATACCTTCCGAGGTCTCCATATCGAGGTTGCCGGTAGGCTCATCGGCTAGAATAAGTTCGGGGTTATTCAACATCGCCCTGGCAATAACCACACGTTGCTGCTCGCCACCCGATAGCTGGTGAGGCATCTTGTAATCCTTGAACTTTAACTCCACCATATCGAGAACTTCGGCTATACGCTGCTTGATGGCTGATTTTTCCTTCCATCCGGTAGCCTTTAAAACAAAAAGCAGGTTATCGTACACGCTTCTGTCAATAAGCAGCTGAAAATCCTGAAAAACTACACCAATTTTTCGTCGTAATTTTGGGACATGCTTACGTTTAAGTTTCTTCAGATTGAAGCCGCAAACAAATCCATCGCCCTCTTTAAGAGGTATTTCGGCTGTAATAGTTTTAATTAAACTTGTTTTTCCGCTACCAACTCTACCTACCAGGTAAACAAACTCCCCCTTGCCAAGCGAAAAGTTAACACCGGAAAGAACAAGATTGTCCTCCTGAAAAATACTGGCTGAGCGAAGATCAACTGTAAAATTATCCATAAAGTGCCGAAATGTTTCAAAATGCTAAGGTAAGAAAAAAAAAATTGAATCTACTTAGCCAACAAATCGGCAATGGCATTTTCAAGTTTAGGGAAATTCCACTTAAAACCTAACTGAACCAACCGTTGCGGATAAACTGGCTGGTTGGCTAAAAGCACCTCGTTAGCCATGCCTCCGGGTAGTAACCGCAGCAAAAACTCTGGAATGCGGAAAAGCATTGGCCTGTGGTAAAAATCTGCCACTTGCCTTGCTATATCGGCATAGCTATTGGAAACTGGCGCAGTAAGGTTAAATGCTCCCGATGCTGCTGGATTATCCATCAGGAATTTAACTGCCCTTACATGGTCCAAAACATGTATCCATGGAATGATATTATTCCCACCGCCAAGCATGACGCCAGCAAAGTATCGGGTTGGCTTTGCAATTTTAGGCAAAAACCCACCTTTACTTGAGAGCACAACGCCAGTTCGAATAAGAAGTACACGAGTTGCATTAGCGCAGGCAAGGGCTTCGTTCTCCCAGTTACTTACCAATGATGACAAAAAACCATTACCAACGGTGGAACTCTCAGTCAAGACACTACTGCTGTTATACGGGTATAATCCTACTGCTGATGCCTGCACAAACACCCTAGGCGGATTTTCACATGAATTAAGGGCTTGAGCAAGTGCACGGGTTGGAAGAATTCGACTTTCAACTATTTTCTTTCGGTTTTGCTTTGCCCAAAGCGTTGCAATGTTATGGCCTGCAAGATTAATTACAGCCGTTGTGTTATCCAATAACGACACAAGCGCGTTATCGGGTTTTCCGCTCCATTTAACAGTTTCAACATTACTGTCCGAAACTTGAACCTTAGATGGGTTTCGGGAAAGTAATTTTACCCTGTAACCATTGTTGACTAGTAAAGGAACCAGCCAGCTTCCAATTAATCCGGTTCCTCCAGCTACTACGACAACTCTATAATCATCAACTTTTACCATTACCTAACAATTTCGACCCAAGCATTATCAATGATTTTTAATGCCGATGTGAAAGTAGAAATATCGGGATAAACCTCGCCATTGGCTCCGGAAGGGTTACTATGGCCAACAGGTTTGAAATAAAATCGATTTCCAGTTGAACTCATGCTTACTAAAGCCTCGTAAATCAATGCCGGCTGGCCCGATGTGGCATACTCCCCATCGCCAGGGAAACGGTTGTTGTGCCAGTAGTTATTGAAATCCCATGGCTTGTTTACCTCCATTACAACCTTCAGCTCAACCATTTCAGATGGAAGCATGGTTTTAAGAGCGAATGAACCCGATGGGGTTGCACCGCTGAATGCATCAACCCCTTGATTCACCCAGGAAGCGTTTAGGGCAATTAAATTTTTCCATCGAGGCAATGCAGCTGGCCTATTACGCTCACCCGGCAACCACTTGCCTTTATCGTAAACACCATAGCGGAAAATGCCTGTTGAAATGGATTGCGATGCATAAACTGTGCCTATAAAGTTCCCACTTAAATCTTCAACCCAAATGGCAATAATGGGATACTTGTATTCCTGTCCGCCAATTACTACAACCTGGGCTGGTACACCATTGCTGAATGGTGATGTTGTTACCTCCTGAGTTACTGCCTGAGCTTGTGTTTGGTTTGTGGTTTTGCACGACTGCCATAGCATAAATCCCAGGAATGTTGATATGAATAGGATTACTACTTTCATTTTTTTCGGTTTTTAGAATTCTACAATTACCCCAATTGTTGGCAATACTGTTCCACCACCGCTTCCCTCAACCTTTTTAAGCAGGTAACGCGAAAAATCGTTGGGGTCAACCACAGGGTTTCCATTAGTGTCGGAAACAGTGGTGTAAAGAGGTGGTCTGTCGCCCTGAAAGTTGTAAACATTCTGAACATCGATGTAGATATTGAGCATCCAAGAACTAAAGAAATACGACTTATCGACACGAATATCGAGCTGATGGAACGATGACAATCGGTTACTGTTAAAGCGGGAATAATCGAACGAGGGTTGACGTTGCACGTCCCAAACATTTATGAGCGACGAGGTAGTCAAATCGTAAGGGGTGTAGGGTGGTCCACCAACAAACCGCCACTTAAAACCAAAGTCCCAACCCTTTTTGAATGAACGGGTAGCCGTAATGGTAAGCAGATGGCGGTTATCCCACGAAGTGGGTATCCAACTGCCGGTGGGTTTAAGGTTACCATCCATAAGACTTGTTTGGCTACGCACCAATGTATATGAAAACAAGGTATTAAAACCCAAAAACTTTTTATTACGGTAAAGGAACTCCACGCCATAGGTTCGGCCTTTGCCGGTTGAAACCAATGGTTCGTCGCCAAAGGTTCCATAGTCGGCACTTTTGCTCGAAATGGAAACCGAATCGTTTAGCGACACGGGATATTTATCGTAAAATTTCAAGAAACCCTCAACGGTTAGTTGGCTGGCCTCAGTGGGTTGCCACTCAAAACCAGCCATTAAGTGGTCGGATTGAATATAGGTTATTCCGTTAGCTTTATTCACAAGTGTACCCAATGAGTTGGCAAAACCCAAGGCGGTATAGGGCGGTAACTGATAATACCTACCAACGTTCATATTAAGGAAAAAGTTAGGTTTGAGCTTATACGAGAACGACAGCCTGGGGCTTACCTGTTTGAACAGGTTATTCATTCCCGAGGAGTAACTGCTGGCATCGGCCCTAAGCCCTAATGAAACAGTAAAGTTGTTTAGAAAAACCCTGTTTACCTGCCCAAAAACGTTCCACTTGAATAAATCGAGGTTGGTTTTATAAGTATCGGGGGTGTAGGTTGACCCCACAAACCTTGCCCTAAATGTTGAGTTATAGTAACGGGCATATTCCAAACCAGCGCCGTAGTTTACATTGAACTTACTTACACTCAAATCGCGCTCGTAGCGAAACTTACTCTCTGCTTCCCACGATGTGTAATCGAGTAATTTTGGTAGGTTATCATCGTTATTAGTAAACTTATACTGTCGGTTATTCAACATGTTTCGGCTTACAACCAAGGTATGGTAACCGTTGTTGGAATAGTGCTTGTAAACCGTTCCCAAAGTATAGTTCCACTGGGTGTTAACCGGCAAATAGCCAAGTATATAACGTTGATACTCATCGGGATTCCTCAGTCCAAGGTTCAGGTCAAACTCATCGATTGCACCAAGCCCAATGACGGTAATTTCATTTTTTGCATCGATACGGGTTTTAGTCTTGAACTGAAAGTCGTTATAGTTGGGCAAAAACGGAAGTCCCAAGGCGTTGAAAAGGAATTGCAGGTAAGAGCGGCGAGCCGAGAAAATCATAGTAGTATTATTGCTTAATGGCCCATCGAGGGTCAGCGCTAAATCCGATGCTCCCACTGCTCCCTTAACCTTTAGCCGCTCACTATTTCCGTCAACCTGACGGAAATCGAGTACTGAACTAAGCGCGTTGCCTATTGAGGCGGGGAAAGCGCCAGAATAGAAGTTTACCTCACGCACAAAATCAACATTAATGATTCCTACCGGGCCTCCGGAAGCCCCCTGTGTGGCAAAGTGATTCAGGTTTGGGATTTCAACACCATCAAGGTAGAACCTGTTCTCATTAGGCCCACCACCACGAACAATAACATCATTGCGGTAGGCCAGCGAAGGGGCTACGCCGGGTAGCGACTGGATAACGCGACTAATGTCGCGGTTCCCACCCGGGTTGCGCTCAATATCGACGATGCCAATACGACGTAAAGAAAGAGGTGCTTCCTCGCTTCGCCTAAAAGGCGATGCTTTTACTACCACACCCTCAATCTCATAGGGCATTTCTTCAAGTGGAATATCGATAAAAATATTTTTTGATCGGGTTACCATTACTGCTTCGGAAACATAAAGTTTAAAACCTATGGCAGTAACCTGTAGCTCAACCCACCCCGGTTCCAGACCGGCAATAACAAAATTGCCATCAAAGTCAGAGGTAGTGCCAATGATTTTGCCAAAAACGATTACAGTAGCAAACGGAATTGGTTCGTTGGTTTTAGCATCAAAAACTCTTCCCTTTATCATTCCCTTATCCTTGGCAGAGAGAGTATTTAATGCTAAAAACGAAAGTAGCAATAATAGTATTTTACGAAACATAGCACATAGAATTTTGTTTAAGAAACATACCCTGACGTGTTTTGTTTAGCATTTACGCTTTTACCTTAGATAAAAATAGCTAAATTATCTATTCACATAAACAAACCTACCTGTTTTTCTCAATGTCTTTGATCAGCAGGTAGTTCATACATGCGGTAAGCGCTTTAGCCCTCAGCACAAGCGAGTTAAGATGTTCATTGGGGGAGTATTCGCTGGGCTCAAGTTTACGGTTATCCCTATCGCACCACCGGTAGAACAAAGGGGTTGAACTAAAATTGACTAAGCTAAGGCTATCGGCAGCAATGCTGTAGCAGTATAGCCCAAAGTCGTATGCGCTATTGGGATCACAAAGGCTGTTTCTAAAGTTTGGATATCGCGCGTTGGAAAGCGAATGGCTGTAAAGCGTTTGAAAAATATTCTTATGCAATGCAAAACGCTTGGTATTAATTGAATTTTCAGGCGATATTTTGGTGGAATATAGATGAGTAATGTAACAGAGTACTGCATAAACAAATCGGCCTGCGGATACTCAAATTTCTGCCGGATATTGTGGTCGCCCGTGGCTACAATAATAGTGTTCTTGCCAAGTGGCGAACTAATTATCTGTTTAATTAATTCGCCTAAACTGTTTTTGGCATACTGGTATGCCCTTAACCTGTTCAACACAAACTCATCGCTGAATTTCATCCGCTTACGAGCCCATTCGGGAATTGAAACAGGATACCCTTTGTAACTAGCAGGAATATCGTAGGGTGTAGGGTGGGAAATGGTCGAGCCGAATACCATGTAGTGCTGGCCATTAGTTCTTCAGCAAATTGAAAGTCCTTTGGAAAAGCTCCTCATCGTGCTTGCCCCACTCCCATGCTTTACCATACCACAACCAGTAAATTCCTTACAATCAAACGAGTTACCAAAAAGTAATTGAAACCAGATTTATTCATCACCTTAAATACTTTTGTTTAGTTCAAAGGCATTATTCACAACCGATCTTATCTCGGGCATAACCCTAGAAAGGCGGCTAAAAAGCGCCAGATACTCAATATTATAGCCCCTGCCTTTGAGTGGTGCAAATGTAATACTATTAAGGTGTAAGTTGTGCTGCGCAAAACAATTTGCCACCTTCTCAATCACTAGCACATGAACCTTTTTATCTTTTACTATACCATTTTTCCCTATGTGTTCCTTACCCGCCTCAAACTGGGGCTTAATCAGTATCACCATAAACCCTTCGGGTTTAAGGAATTTAGCCATGTGCTGAGCCACCTGCGTAAGCGAAATAAATGATAAGTCGGCAGTTACAATATCGACCTGCGTGCCCAGGGCCGATAAATCGAGTGCGCGGATATCGGTTTTTCCCAGCGAGCACACACGCGAATCGGAGGCTAGGCTGGTGTCGAGCTGATTAGTTCCTACATCAACCGCCCACACAAACCTTGCGCCATGCTGAAGGGCGCAATGGGTAAATCCACCGGTTGAAGCCCCCACATCGAGCACCAGTTTACCTGTAAAGTTGAGACCAAACTCATCAATAGCCCTTTGTAACTTCAACTCCCCGCGGCTAAAAAAGTCATTTGAGTTACCTGAAAGTTCAACCGTATCGGTATCGGAAACCAAGTAAGCTGGTTTAGTAACCTTTGCACCATTTACCAAAACCTCTCCTGCCAGAATATGCGCTTTTGCGCGCTCACGTGAACGGCAAATCCCTTGTTCCACCAAATACGTATCAAGCCTTGCCATTTCCTGTCCTTGCTTTTGAAATTCTACTAACCATTACTTTTACTCCTGGTGTTGAGTCGATTTGAATAAGCCTAAGGGAATGAGGCAACACCTCGGCAATCCAAGGGAAGTGACTTGATAGAATCCACAGAATCTCAAGGCATTGAACCTTAACGCCATCAGGCACATCGCTGCTTAACAGCCAGAGGTAGCAGGTCTCAATCAAAACCTCAACATCGCCATTGCAGGCATCAATCCAGTCCGAAAGACTTTTTTGATTAGCCACCAACCATGTTTTGAATAACTTGCAGAAATGGCTGCGAACCGAGTTATTTCGCAATTCGGGAATTAGCGCTAAAAGCCTATTGGCATAACCACTTAAAAGCGTGCAACTTCCAATAATACAGCTCTCCAATACCCATGCCGCATGAAATACTAACTCACTGTTATCGGATGTGCTCAGCTCAAACAGAATGTCGATACCTTTCGGATGAACTGAAAAAAAAGATGCCAGCTGTTGCACTTCGCTTTTACGAAGTGAGTATTTTTGCTGTTCGGTTAGGTTATCGATTTCCATTATTTAACTACATGAACCCACAAATTTAGCGTATGCCTGATAATTTCGATATTCTAGAGAAACTTTTTGAGAAGTCGGTGAGATTAAACCCCATCAACAATCTCCAATTCACCTTTGGCGAAAAATACGTGGCTGCCATGAACAACAATGGACAGATTGGTGTATGCGCCACGCTTAACGTTAAGGTACACCCAAAGGTTATAGGCAATATCGATCTCAGCAAGGTTGAGTGCCGTGTGGCTGCAAATGCCTTTGTCAACGCATCGTTGAACTACCTTGCCAAACCCGACGGTTACGGTGATATTTTTGATGTGGTTGATTTCACCCGATTCACCAATCCGGTAATGATAGGTTACTTTGGCTCGTTGGTTCAAAAGCTGCAGGGCAAGGGGGTCAGCCCTGTTGTTTTTGATATCGACCAGCACGAAGCACCGGTGCTTCCCATGGAAAAGCAACACGAATACCTAATGCAAGCCAACTGCGTGATACTAACCTCAACCAGCATTAGCAACGGTACCTTTGGTGGCATAGCCCAAGCCGTTAGCCCCAAATGCTCCATTTACATGCTTGGCCCCTCCACCCCGCTGGACGACCTGATGTTCACTCTACCCCAGGTAAAGGGCTTATTTGGCTCAATTTTCCCACTCCATAGCGCCGAAACCCTCAACCTAATAGCCCAGGGTTACGGCACCTGGGGCTTTATGCATACCATGCAAAAGGTTTATAGGATTAGAAAATAACTATTACGACAAAACACGCTTAACTCCGTATAGGAGCTAAGCGTGTAAGTTTTTACTTAACATTTACTTTTTACTGCAAAATCACCATTTCGTTAATCAAATTCTTAGCACCGGCAAACTTGTCGATAACAAAAAGCGCGTAGCGGATATCAAGTGAGATGTTACGGCAGTAGTTGGGGTCGAACATCACATCGCTCATGGTGCTTTCCCAGCAACGGTCGAAGTTTACACCAATAAGGTTGCCTTCGGCATCGAGAACGGGACTACCGGAGTTACCCCCTGTTGTATGGTTCGATGCGATGAATGCAACCGGAACGGTTCCATTAACGGCATAGGGGCCAAAATCCTTTGCCTGGTAAAGCTCCATCAATTGTTGTGGCGAAACGTAATCGGGGACGTCGCGCTGCTGCGATTTTTCGTAAATACCATCAATGGTAGTGTAGTAGTCGTAAACCACACCATCGCGCGGGGCAAAACCGCCCACCTTGCCGTAGGCAATGCGGAGGGTAGAGTTGGCATCGGGGAAGAATCGCTTGTCGGGCTGCATGCGCATTAGTCCTTCCACGTAGGTTCTATAAAAAATGTCCAAACTATCGGTAATTTCAAAGTAGCGTTTTCGCACATTCTTACGGTATAGGTCTTCGAACTCAAAGTAGATGCTAAAGATTGGGTCGTTCAGGAACTCACTGGCATTGGTGCTATCTATATCGTTCAAAAGGGTTAAAACCCTGACGCTGTCAGCAAAAGCGGTTTGCGAATAGATTTGCCCGGCCAGTTGTCGCCAATTGCCCGACTGCTGGATGAGCTTACCCAAAAATTCAGGTTGAAGTTCCTGGGGAATACGCTCGTAGTAGACCTGCATCATGGCAGCAAAAACCTCCCTGTCAACACTGAGCTCAAAGTCCTTGAAGAAATCCCGAACATAGTCCACTAGCTTATTACGCTGCTCAGCCAATTTTCCCTTATCAACACTGGGGTCAAGAGCCATACTCAACAATCGCTCAAAACGCGATGCAAAGCTGAGCATTTCAACCCCGTAAACGGCCTCGTTGCGGTAATCCACTACCAGCGAAAGAGGTGCTAACTCAGCGTAAAGTCGCTCAAAAGTAGGAAGTAACCAAGCGTAACGCTCCTTAAGTTCTGGGTTGGTAGCCACCCACGCAGCAAACATGCTCTCCTGCTCCTGTTTTTTGGTAACGGCATCTAACCTATGCAACCCCATTGTTTCACCAATCCACTTTTTCCAGGCATTGGCTACACGGGCATGCTTAGCCGCATACTTAATAGCTATAGTATCGTTTGATTCCGTGAACTTATTGAAAATTGAAAGGCGGATATCGCGCAGATTTATTTTATGCGGATTGCTTTGGTCAATAAGTAGCCTAACGGCATGGGAAGTGATATACTGCTGGGTGCGACCTGGGAAACCGTAAACAAGTGTAAAATCACCTTCCTTAATACCTTTCATCGATATTTTGAAGAATTTTTTGGGTTTGTAGGGGACATTACTTGGGGAATATGGTGCTGGATTATTGTTTTTATCGGCGTAGATACGAAATAGTGAGAAATCGCCAGTATGGCGTGGCCAAACCCAATTATCGGTATCGCCGCCAAACTTTCCTATTGACTCAGGGGGCGTTCCTACCAGGCGCACATCTTCAAACACCTGGTAAACAAACATGTAATACTGATTACCATAGTAAAATGGGCGAATGCTAGCCTCGTAGCCAATACCTTCCTTTTCAGCTTTTGCAACTAGGCTATCGGCCACCTGTCGAATGCGTTTGGCCCTTTCCTGTTCGGTCATAGATGGGGCTATGTTCTTCCAAACTAAATCGGTTACATCGTCCATGCGCACAAGAAATCTAACACTGAGCCCTGGGTTAGGCAATTCTTCAGCTTTGCTAGCAGCCCAGAAACCATTGGCTAAAAGGTTGTTCTCAACCGTTGAGTGCGATTGTATTTCAGGGTATCCACAATGATGGTTAGTAATCAGAAGGCCCTCAGCCGAGATTAGCGCGCCGGTGCAGCCCCTACCAAACCGAACTATGGCATCCTTCAGGCTTGCGTTATTAACACTATAAAGATCCTCAGCAGTAAGTTTAAAGCCCATTCGTTGCATCTCGCCAATATTTTTACCAATAAGCATTGGTATCCACATGCCCTCATCGGCCATTCCCTTGAAAGTAAGGGACAAAGCAAGCAGTAATAACAAAAATGATTTTCTCATAGCTATTCGGATTTTTCTACTTTGACAGCGAATTAATAAAAGAGATTAATTGCGAGTGCAGCGTATGAATGGGTAACCCCATTACGTTAAAGTATGAACCATCGATGCGTTCAACCCCCACGTATCCAATCCATTCCTGCACCCCGTATGCTCCAGCCTTATCGTATGGCTTATACCTATTGATGTAATAATCTTTCTCCTCCATACTTAAGCGTTTAAAATGAACCTCGGTAGCAGCATCAAAAACCCTCTCAGAATTTTTGGATTTAAGGCATACACCGGTAATAACTGTATGCGACTTATTGGACAAAGCGCTTAGTATTCGGCGGGCATCGGCTTCATCCTTTGGCTTGCCAAGGATTTGGTTGCAGCAAATAACAATTGTATCGCAGGTGATAAAGACAGTGTCTTCATCGAGTTTATCGGCAAAGTGAGCAGCCTTTTGTTTTGCCAGGTAAACCGGCACATCGGCCAAAGGCAGGCTGGCAGGGTATGGTTCCTCGTCGTCGTGGTTAGTATCCCAAATCTCAAATTCCACATCAAGCCCTTTAAGCAGTTCACGCCTCCTAGGCGATTTTGATGCTAGAACTAGTCGTTTTCCCTGGAGCAATTCATGTAGCAACATCAAAAAAAACTTTACAGGTTCACTATAAAACGGAAAATGAGTGTGTAAATCAGCCCTAAAAGCATTATAATCTTGCATAGCGAACTTGCCCTGTGGTAATCCTTTTTGGACGATGCAAACAATATGCTAAAAATCAAAATAAAAATGGGGATTACTATGAATAACACCAGGTAAACTAACGAAACATAATCGAAAGGCTTAACCGAAAGTTTAAAAAGATATGCCGAAAAGGCAACTAACAGGGCAATCAGTGTTAACGACAACACTGTAGCAATAATCAATTTTGAAGTTTTAACCCCATAGTGAACAGGTATTGTGTTGCGCCCAAGCGATGTATCGCCTTCAAAATCTTCAATATCCTTAATAATTTCCCGTGCAAGAGTAAGCATAAAGGCAAAGAAAGCGTAGCCACCAACCCAGTACATAATCACCTTCATATTCAACTGATAAATGAAGATGATATCGCTAAAGGTTCCCAGCATTTGGAACTCAAAGATAAGTGGGATTAATGGCACCATGGCCGTTAAAAAGGCAACCACAATGTTACCCACAAAAAGCTGACGCTTATAGATGGTTGAGTAAAACCAAAGCACACCAGCAGTCAGGAAAAAGAGCAGCGAAAAGACTGGACGGCCAATGCGAAACGAGACCAAAATTCCCAAAAATATTCCTAAAAGGGTTAAAACCAGATGGAAAGCAATAGCGCCACGGCGAGTAACTTGTCTTCCAACCACCACCGTTTCGGGGTTGTTAATTAGATCGGCCTTGGTATCAAAGTAATCGTTTATGACGTAACCTCCAGCTGCAACAAGCATGGTTGCCAGAACTAGGGCCATAAAATACCAAAGCGGCATCTGTAAATCTAAACCGTAACCTGAAAGTATGGTTTGAATTAGCATATACCTAACCAAAACCATGGTTGCTGCAATAATCAGCAAGTTCTTGAACCGGATTAATTGAAAGTATTTAAGCATGGCGTAAATGTTTTTACTGCAAACCGTTAGCCGAAGGGCCCCATTTTCCGTTCACCCTTAACACTTGTTCAATAACATCGCGAACGCATCCTTTCCCGCCTGCAAAGGTGGATATGTAGGCTGATATTTGTTGGATTTCGGATGCTGCATCCCTTGGGCAGGTTGATACTCCCACGCGCTGAAGAACCTCAAAATCGGGTAAATCGTCGCCCATGTAAAGTATATCGGAAAGTTCAAGCCCATACTTAAACCGAAAATCCTCAATAGCTTCAATTTTATTGGTAATTCCAAGGTAGATATTGGTTACACCCAGCCCCTGGAAGCGCTGGCGAACCAATTCGGAATTGCTTCCGGAAATGATAGCCACCGGGAAACCGCGCTCAACCGCCACATGAACCGCATACCCATCTCGAGTGTTGGATGTTCTTAACAATTCGCCTGAAGGATGAATGATTATAGTACCATCGGTAAACACCCCATCAACATCAAAGGCAAAAGCTTTGACCTGCCCGAGTAGTTCCTTAAAATTCTTTTTCCCCACCATAAAATCTAATTATACTTTGATGAAAGTTTTTAACCCTTTAACTCTTTAGCCAAGTTTTGAATGCTCAAAGATAGCTCTTTGTACAAATCGGTCAAGCCAATTGCCGATAACATCTGAGCGTGGCGTTCCATGATTTGCTTATCGTTCCGAATGGCAGGCCCTGTTTGAAAATGGGCAGGGTTCCCCTCAAACGCCTTCCGAACCGTTTCCTCAACAAGGGGTTTAACCACATCGAAACTAATTTGATGTTCAGTAGTTAAGCGATAGGCCAAAGCCAGCATGTGATTGGTAAAGTTGCATGCAAATACACCCGAAAGGTGAAGCCATTTGCGCTTTTCGGAATCCATTGGCACAACAATACTTGAAAGGTTTCCAGCCAAATGCTCCAATTGTTTAAAAGTTTCGACATTATTAGCCTCAAGGCAAATGGGGATGTTGTTGAATGGAATCACCCGGTTACGCGAAAAGGTTTGGAAAGGGTAAAACACACCATAGCCCTTGGCATCAATCCCCTCAAAAACCGATACTGGCGTGCTACCGCTAGTATGGGCAATTATACCACTAACTTGGGGTAACTTAAAAATTATTTGGGGTATAACATCATCGGGTAGTGCAACGATGTAAATACATGCATTGGTAAGGATGTGCTCCACTGAGTTAATGGGTTCAGCCCCTATCACTTTCGCTAGACTCCTTGCGCTTTCGATGGTTCTGGAATAAACCTGTGAAACTGGAACCCCTGCATTATGTAAGGCAATAGCCAACGAAGTAGCCAAATTACCTGCACCTACTAACACTACATTCTGTTTCATGCATTGCATTCCATTAGGTGCATAAAGGTAAGAAAGAAAATTGAAAAGAAGTTCGATAAACGTAAATCGTTAAACGTGAGCCGTTAAACGTTAAAAGTGAGACTTTAAGTGAGAAGTAGTCGGAATGAACAGAAATAGATGCTCTTTTTCTAACAACTAACAACCGTCAACCAAACCTTAGATTCCCAGCATGCTCTTTACCATACCCGATAGCTTTTCGCCGTTAATGGGCTTAGTAATGTAGGCATCGCAACCGGCTTCAAAAGCTTTCCTTTCATCGCCAACCATGGCAAAGGCCGTTTCGGCAATGATTTTCACATCAGGATTCTTTGCTTTTATCTGCTTTGTGGCCTCCAAGCCATTAAGTTTAGGCATTTTGATATCCATCAGGATAAGGTCAATATCAATGTTTTGACTGAATAGTTCAAGTGCCTCTTCGCCATTGCGAGCAATAATAAAGTCTGCATCAATACTTTTCAGGTAATTTGTAATTAAAATTACCGAAATATTATCGTCGTCAGCTATCAGTATCTTAAACCTTCTGGAGTTTTCCATCCCTTTTATATTAACGCGAGCCTAAATTTGAACTACTAAGTTAAGGCGCTTTGTAATATTTTACAAGCATTGCTAAAAAAAAGAAAAAGCCGCAGGTATACTGCGGCTCAAAAAATTACAGAAAATTAATAGTTATTTGCTTTCTCCTCAAAGTAAGCCTGCGGGTGATTGCAGGCAAGGCAATTCTTTAGGGCTTTCTTACCCTTATGAACATATCCGCACTTGCGACAAACCCATTCAATTTCCTCCTCTCGCTCAAAAACGGTTCCATTTTCAACCCTCTCAAGGAGTTTACGGTAACGTTCATTATGTTCCTTCTCAACCTTTGAAATCATCTTAAAAGCGGTGACAATTTTGAGGAAGCCCTCCTCCTCAGCTATCTTGGCAAATTCAGGGTATTGACTTGTCCACTCCTCGTTCTCTCCTTCTGCTGCAGCATGGAGATTTCGTCAGTAGTTCCAATTTTGCCGGCTGGGTAAGTTGCAGTTATCTCAAACATTCCCCCTTCCAAGAATTTAAAGAACTGCTTTGCATGCTGCTCCTCCTGCATGGCAGTTGTCATAAAGATTTCAGCTATTTGCTTATAACCTTCCTCTTTGGCTACCTTAGAGAAATAGGTATACGATTCTTGGCTTGCGATTCACCCGCAAATGCCTTTAGCAGGTTCTGCTCGGTTTTAGTGCCTTTAATGCTTTTCTCCATAACTTATTACAATTTAAGTTTGTTGGTTTTGCTAAAAAAGCAAAAAATCATAACAAACCACAGTCACAGTAAAACAAAAAAAATATCTTTGCAATGCTAATCCGTTAACAACATTGCAGGTGAAAAAGGCTTACACATTGCTAATATCAGTATTCCTGGTGATTATTGCACTGGGAAACATTGGCATTTACAGCCATTATAGTCACGTTCACCTAATTGACGGGAGATGGGTTGTTCACTCGCACCCGTACGACACCGAATCCGACAAACAACCTGTTAAAAACCATAAGCACAGCTTATCGGAAATAGTTTTACTCGACCAGGCTAAACAATTCAAGGAAAGTTTGCCAAGCCAGGTTTTTCAACCGGAAATCGCGGTTGTGCAAATACCAATAAAAAGTACAAGTTACCATCATCAGGTAGTACTTCATCTAAAGCCTAACAGGGCACCTCCTATAGCATAACAATTATCAAAAAATGCTGCTGCCAAACCTACAGCAAAGATAAAACTTTGCAACCTCAATCATTAGCAATTACCCTGTTGCAAAGTTTAATTTACTAAATCAATTACAACAATTTAATTTATTTTCCATGAAAAAATATTTGCCAATTCTGTTGGGAATATTCCTATACATTCATCATACCACATTAAAGGCCAGCGATTTAACCAAAGCATGCAAGTTTAGCGGAACGGTAGTAAGCAAAGGCAAAGCCATACCTTTTGCAAATGTTATAGTTAAGGGTACCTCAATTGGAACGGTAACCGATGAAGCAGGCGTTTTCTCGCTTTGCGAACTGAAAAAAGGGACTTACACCATCACGGTTAGCGCAGTAGGATATAAAACCTCTGAAATAAAGGTTGATGTTGATGAAACAGGCAGGAAAAACATTGAGGTTGAGTTGCAGGAAGACCTACTTCAACTCGACGAGGTAGTAGTTTCGGCCGATAGAGGCATGCTCAAGAGAACCCAAGCCCCGGTAATGGTAAACACCATTGCTCCTGCACTTTTTGCTTCCACGCAATCGGTGGTAATTGGCGAGGCGCTTAATTTCATGCCTGGCCTTAGGCTTGAAAACGACTGCCAGAACTGCGGGTTTAACCAGGTGCGCATGAATGGCATGGAGGGCCCATACAGCCAAATACTCATAAATAGCCGCCCAATTTTTAGTGAACTGGCAGGCGTTTACGGATTAGAGCTGCTCCCTGCAAATATGATCGACCGCGTTGAAGTGGTGCGTGGAGGCGGTTCAGTTCTGTACGGAAGCAATGCCATAGCCGGAACAATCAATATCATCCTAAAAGATGCCAATATAAACTCATACGAAATAGGTGCTTCCGGCTCGCTAATTGGAACCGGAATGAATGGATCAAATGGACCGGTAGGCGACTATACGGTAAACTTTAATAACACTCTGGTTGCGTCAAACAACCAAACAGGCATAACCATTTATGGTTTTACGCGCGACAGGAGTATGTTCGACGCCAATGGCGATGGGTTTTCGGAATTAGCTCCCATGAGCAATCTGTGCTTGGGCAGTAGATTCTGGCAGCGTGTTGGTGTCAGGGGAAAACTCAGTGTTGATATTTTCACAATTCGCGAGAAGCGCGATGGAGGCAATAAGCAGGATTTACCTTTGCACGAACGCGATGTAGCTGAGGCGGTAAAACACGACATGCGAGCCGGATCGCTCATCTACGAGCGTTATTTTCGACAGTTCGACCTGTTGACTGTATTCGCCTCATCCCAGTACCTGAAGCGCGATTCGTACTACGGGGCAAACCAATCGTTAAACAGCTACGGGGAATCGTACGATTTCACCTATAACACGGGCATACAGTATAAGGCGCTTGTGGGAATATCAACCGTAACAATGGGAACAGAACTCACTGGCAGTAAACTCAGCGATACAAAGTTAGCATACCGCGACTTAAATCATCCTATATTTGATATTGATCCTGTTTCAGGCGACACGCTTGGTGTAACCTATCCCCATGTAGATAATACAAACGTTTCCGACCAATCGTTGCTCACTACTGGCCTTTTTATTCAGCACGACATGGGAATAGGCAAGTGGAAAACATCAACTGGCGTTAGATTTGAACAGTACCGGATTGAGGAT
>DSBV01000039.1 GCA_011045955.1 Bacteroidales bacterium
ATCTTAAATACTCTTCATCAGCACAATGCATTAAATTGAATCTTGTATCAGTAAACACCCAGTCAGGTTCCCAGTCATTATTCATAACCATATGCTGGTAAATATCATCATATGCATTGTTGAATCTGTAATCTCTTGAGGGAAATTTTTTCAAGTCATAGAGTCGACTTAGAAAATCAGGTTCATTAAGTCTCCCGTGATACCATAATTTTCCGACATTAAGTTCATCGGCAATATTACGTCTTGAAATCACTGTTATTTTATTACTTGTACTCATCTTTTTGTATTACTGGCAACTCATTTATAGGTATGACAAAACTATACAATACATTCCAAATTGGGTGGATATGTATGATTTTAATCATACTAATTGTAAAATTAAAGAAATATTACAAATTATCAAACGGACTTATAATTTTTTGTAAACCACCTTACCTAAAACTTGAAGCTGTTCGTTGATTGTTAATTGTGCGATTAGTAGAACACAGATTCCCCTGATTTATTGGATTTACACAGTTTTAGATTAATCAAACACTAAACGTTAAACACCAAAAACCAAACTCCATTTACCCTGTAAACTGTACACTGTACACTGCACACTATCCTTCGCTACGCTCAGGATGACAAGTGGGGTAGTTAACTAGTGGTAAGAAAAATCAAACAGAAGCAAGCAATTGAAAATACAAGTATTACACCAATCATTGTTCTGCTTACCCAAACCTCATAAAATCGTTATATCTTTGTAAAAAATAAGGGTATGGAAGGAACACGATTACAAAAGGTAGGAAGACTTCTACAAAAGGAGCTTAGTGAGATTATACTGCGCGAAGGACCAGCCAAATTTCCTGGTAAAATGCTTACCATCACCCAGGTTAGAGTGAGTCCCGACCTGTCGGTGGGTAAGGTTTACGTGAGCATTTTTCCCTCAACCGATGCCGATAAAACGCTCGAACATATTAGAGATTATTCAAAATTTCTACGGCGCGAGTTGGGCAAAAGGGTTAGGCATCAGCTAAGGGTAATACCCGAGTTAACCTTTTTCATCGACGATTCGCTCGATTATATCGAAAAGATTGACCAGCTACTTAAAGAGTAAAGCCCAAATAATGATAAGTCGCCTAGTTTCGTTTACTACCCGGTTTATACCCCGACACTACCTGCAACTGGTAGCATCGTTTTTGATGAAGGTATTGAGTCTTTTTTACAGGGGAAATCGCTTTCAAGACCCTATCGATGGGGTTAAATACCGCAAGCTATTGCCCTACGGGCGGATCAATGTGCGGAAAAATGCACTGGCTCCAAATTCGATGTCGCTGGAGCGGCATAGGTTAATTTGGCTATACCTGAAACGGAAAACCGACTTTTTCACCGCTTCCAAAAAGGTTCTGCACGTTGCCCCTGAGTACTGTTTCTTAAAGCCATTCAGGAAGTTAAAGAATATCGATTACGTTACAGCTGACCTCATTTCGCCCTGGGCCGATGTAAAGCTTGATGTTCAAGCAATGCCTTTTGCTGACAATACCTTTGATACAGTGATCTGCAATCATGTACTTGAGCACGTGTATAGCGACCTTAAGGCAATGGCCGAAATACTTCGGATACTAAAGCCAGGTGGGTTTGCTATACTTCAGGTTCCCATGGATTTAACCATGGAACAAACCCTTGAAAAACCTGAATACAATACCCCCGAACTCCGGGAAAAGCATTACCATCAGCGCGATCATCTCCGCCTTTACGGGCGCGACTATGCCAAACGACTTGCCTCTGTTGGATTTGATGTTTTAGAGGATAATTTTGTTATGCAGCTACCACCCCACGAAGTGGAGTACTACGCTCTGCCCAAGGATGAAATCCTCTACATAGCCCGAAAGAAATAGTACCGATGAACGTTCCACTCTACATAGCCCACCGATACCTGTTTGCGAAAAAATCGCATAACATCATCAACATTATCTCCATAATCTCGGTTATTGGGGTTGCAACCGGTGTTATGGCGCTGGTGGTGGTTCTTTCGGTTTTCAACGGGTTCGATTCCCTGATTGCAAGTTTATACTCCCATATCGACGCCGATTTAAGGATTGAAGCCAAGCAGGGGAAAAGTTTCCGAATCGACAGTTTGTCTTTCGAGGAGGTAAAGCAAATGCCACAGGTGGCTGTTTTGGCCGAAGTGGTTGAAGAGAATGCCCTTTTCCGCTACCGCGGAAAACAACACATTGGAATTGTTAAAGGGGTTAGCAGGAATTACACTGAGCTAACCGGGTTAAAAAGCAAAATTATAGATGGCAATTTCAAGCTTTGGCAGGGTAGTCAACCCATGGCCATTATGGGCGAGGGGGTAGCCTACTACCTCAACGCCAATTTGGCCCACTTCGATCCTGTATTCGTTTACATCCCACGACGGGGCAAAAGCTACTCTCCCGATGCAGCCTTCATCAAAAAGGCCATTATGCCCTCGGGCATTTTTGCCATTGAGCAAGATTTTGATACACGCTATGTGATTACACCCGTTGAGTTTGCCCGCAGTCTGTTGCTTTACGACTCACTGACGGTAAGCGCTATCGAAATCAAACTTCACCCAAATGCAAATGTCGCCAGCATTAAAACCGATATTGAAAGGATGATTGGTGACCAGTATAGGATTCTTGACCGCTACCAGCAAAACGAATCGCTTTACCGCACCATGAAATCGGAAAAGCTTGCCATTGCGCTAATCCTCATCCTAATCCTAATTATAGCCTCGTTCAATATAGTGGGATCGCTCTCCATGCTCATCATTGATAAACGTGCCGATGTAGAAACTTTGAAAAGTCTTGGGGCAAGCAATAGCCTAATCCAAAAGATTTTTCTTTTCGAGGGCATGTTAATATCCATTGGGGGCAGCATAACAGGCATTATCTTAGGCCTGATAACCTGCTGGCTGCAGATCACCTTTAAACTGATTAGGCTTGAGGGCCGTGGTAACTTTATTGTTGACGCCTACCCGGTTGAGGTTCAAGCAAGCGACATGATCCTGATTTTCATGGTGGTTATTGCCATAGGCTACCTGGCTGCCCGATTCCCGGTTAGGGTTATCACGCGGAGGTTGATACAAAGGGATAGCAGCGATTTAGCATTTTAGAAATTGTAAGTCAGAATCGTTTACAATTTTACCTTAACGGACTAGTTGCCGATGCTAGATAATATTCTATCAAGATAAATTATTCATTCAAAATAGTTACAGGTAAACCATAGCAATATATCTCCCCCAATGCCTAATGTTGGCCGGGGCAGTTTTGCCCATACCCAAATCGCTTACCGGTAAGGGGGCATAGTCGATGCTTGTGGCATAGCCTATGGGTTAACCAGGAAGTTCAGCCCCACCCATTAACCTATTCAGTTCAACTGCCGTTAGCAGGGCAAATGGAATACTACACCGGCCGCATCAGGTCCACTCATATTCCTTGCAATTCTGGGTATCGACCGTATAGCCAAAAAAGTTAAAAAAATTTTGCTCTGGTTAAGTGTTCCGTTAATGGTGGAATTGAAGATTTCGAGTTTTAAATTTACCGCCATTTTTTACCCAACCGAATCGGCACCAAATGTAGCGTAATTCTTACCACTCCAATCCTCATCGCCGTAATGAATGGCATCGATGGTTATCACCAAGGTAATATCGGAATCCCAGTTCAAATTATGCCTTTGGAAAACTTATTTGAATGACCGATGCAAGTGCTATTGCTACCTCCCTCATCCTGTCATAGTTCTTGCATGGAATCATGATTGGCACAATTTCAGTATTGCGTTTATTATGCTGAAGGAAAAGTAGCATCGACTCATTGGTGTCCAACCATATGCATGCTATCGTGACGAATAACCATGCAACGGGGCATATCGCTGTAATCTTGAAAGTTAAATCATCTTCCAGACCGAACTTCGCACCTTATGCACCACACCAAATTGTGTAATGGTTTTTGCGGTTATATTGCAGAATGTGACAGGGTATAGCCATCCCACAAGGTGTTAAAGTCGTGGTGCATACTGCCAGCCGGCAATCACTAATCATAGGGGGAGGCGATAACTTATCGCCCTGATAAGCAATAATCCAACTAATAATCGAATAAATCTGATACTGTTTGGTGGCAAAACCAATGGGTATCAACAGGCTTAAGAACTACCTCATTTTTGCCAGCACCTGAGCAACTTAGAAGTGCAAAAGGGAGTAGGAGTAGAAATAAATTACTACACACAATCATATCAAAGGGAACAAATTAAAAAATCATCATGTAAATCCGATTCTAAAGTCAAACTGAGTCATCCTTCAATCTAATGTTAATCGCGTTTAACCCTTTTGGTCAGGAATTTTATGCTTAATAGCATTATTCGCTTAATTATCACCCCAAATTAACAGGGTGCTATTGTAGCAAATGTTAAATTTGCAAATCAAAAAATCCTAAAAGTCTGATTATGGCAGAAAAAAGCAACGAGAAGCTTTTTACTGAGTTCCCGCCGGTTTCAACCGCTGAGTGGGAGGCGGTAATTCGCGAGGATTTGAAAGGAGCCGACTACGATAAAAAGCTGATATGGAAAACGCTTGAGGGGTTCAGCGTTAGGCCATACTACCGCTCCGAAGATCTGACAAACCTTGAAACGGTTCATGTAAAACCAGGCGATTTCCCATACGTGAGGGGAAACCACCAAAAGGGCAATCCTTGGCTAATCCGCCAGGATTTTGAGGTATGCCTCGATAAGCCCACCGAAGCAAATCGAAAAGCACTCGATATGCTTAACCGTGGGGTGGAATCGTTAGGCTTTAGCCTTTGTAGCAACTGTGAGCCCTCATACGATTCCATTAGCCGCTTGCTCAAGGATATAGACCTGTCAAAGGTAGAGGTAAACTTTACCGGAGGTTCGGCAACAGCAAAGGCTCTGCCGTTTATTATCAAGTATTTTGAGCAGTCGGGTGTTAAGCCAACCGATATCAAAGGTTCTATTGATTACAGCCCGCTCACTACCCTGGCTCTTAAGGGCAAATTCTGCTGCGAGAACGATGCCTCCTACCAAGGGCTTGTGAATGTGCTTACTGCTGTTAAAAATTTCGCTAATTTCAGAGTAATTGGGATAAACGCCCATGTATTCCACAACAGCGGCTTTTCGGCCGTTCAGGAGTTGGCCTTTGGCCTTGTTATGGCAAGCGATTACCTCAACGCCCTTACCGATAAGGGGTTTGATATCGATGAGCTGGCAACCCGAATCCGTTTCAACTTTGCAGTAGCTTCAAACTACTTCATGGAAATGGCCAAGTTCCGAGCTGCACGCATGCTCTGGGCAAAAATGGTTGAGGCATACAATCCCAAGGATAAGGTTGCAGCCCGCATGAGCATTCATGCCGAGACCAGCCGTTGGAATCTTACAGTTTACGACCCATACGTAAACATGTTACGCACCACAACCGAGAGCATGAGCGCCGTTTTGGCCGGAGTTGACTCGCTCAATGTGCTACCTTTCAATACACCATTTGCTCAGCCCTCGGCTTTTAGTGAGCGCATTGCCCGCAACCAGCAAATACTGCTCCGCGAGGAATCGCATTTTGGCAAGGTTGCCGACCCTGCTGCCGGTAGTTACTACATTGAAAGCCTAACCATATCAATTGCCGAACATGCATGGAACCTATTCCTTGAGGTTGATAGCCAAGGAGGATTCCGCGAGGCATTTGTTAAGGGTTTAATTCAGGAGAAGATTAACGAGGTTGCAGCCAAACGCGATGCCAACATTGCCTCGCGCCGCGAAACCATACTTGGAACCAACCAGTACCCAAACTTCAATGAGGTTGCCGACCTCACCAAGGTTAAACCCGAAGCGGTTACCCGGCCTCAGGCCCAAAAATCAGCCGATGCCATAGCCCAGCCACTGGTTCCTTATCGCGGTTCACAAGCCTTTGAGGAGTTGCGCTACCGCACCGATAGCAACGGCCGCCGCCCTCGGGTATTTATGCTAACCCTTGGCAATTTGGCCATGCGCCGTGCACGTGCTCAGTTCAGCTGTAACTTCTTCGCCGTTGCTGGCTTTGAGGTAATTGACAACATTGGCTTCAACTCTGCTGACGAAGGTGTAAAAGTTGCACTTGAGGCTAAATCGGATATTGTGGTAATATGCAGCTCCGACGATGAGTATGCTACGCTTGCCCCCCAGGCCTTTGAAAAGCTTAACGGCAAAGCAATTTTTGTTGTGGCCGGCGAGCCCGCATGCAAACCCGAACTTGAGGCTAAGGGTATTGCCAACTACATCAGCGTGAAGAGTAACCTGCTCGACACCTTGCTCAAGTATCAAGAAATGCTGGGAATTAAGTAACTGCAATTTTACTTAACCATAAGAGGTAAACAATGAAACCCGATTTTAAAAAGATAGATATAAAACACATCGATAAAAGTAGCGGTGTGTTGAATGTAGAGGCCGACTGGCTAACACCCGAACGCATTCCGGTGAAACCTGCCTTTACGGAAACCGATTTGGAGAACATGGAACACCTGAACTACGCAGCAGGTATTCCACCCTTCCTCCGCGGCCCATACAGCACCATGTATGTGATGAAACCCTGGACTGTAAGGCAGTATGCAGGCTTTTCCACCGCTGAGGAATCAAATGCCTTTTACCGTCGCAACCTGGCCGCTGGCCAAATGGGGCTTTCGGTAGCATTCGACCTGGCCACTCACCGCGGCTACGACTCCGATCACGAGCGCGTTGTTGGCGATGTTGGTAAGGCTGGTGTGGCTATCGACTCGGTTGAGGACATGAAAATCCTCTTCGATGGTATTCCCCTAAACAAGATGTCGGTTTCAATGACCATGAACGGTGCCGTACTTCCTGTAATGGCCTTCTACATTGTGGCTGCGCTTGAGCAAGGAGCCAAACTCGAGGAGCTTAGCGGTACCATACAAAACGATATCCTAAAAGAGTTCATGGTGCGTAACACCTACATCTACCCACCTGAATTCTCCATGCGCATCATCGCCGATATCTTTGAGTACACATCTAAGAAAATGCCCAAGTTCAATAGCATCTCCATTTCAGGGTATCACATGCAGGAGGCCGGCGCAACGGCCGATATTGAGCTTGCCTACACCTTGGCCGATGGACTTGAGTACTTGCGCACCGGGGTTAAGGCCGGAATTAATATCGATGCCTTTGCACCCCGCCTATCGTTCTTCTGGGCAGTTGGAATGAACCACTTTATGGAGATTGCCAAGATGCGTGCAGCACGCTTGCTCTGGGCTAAGATTGTTAAGCAGTTCAACCCCAAAAAACCCAAATCGATGGCGCTGCGTACCCACAGCCAAACATCGGGATGGAGTTTAACCGAGCAAGACCCGTTCAACAACGTAGCACGTACTTGTATTGAGGCTATGGCTGCAGCCCTGGGGCATACCCAGAGCCTGCACACCAATGCTTTGGACGAAGCTATTGCCTTACCTACCGATTTCTCGGCACGTATTGCCCGAAATACTCAGCTTTACCTGCAAGAGGAAACCAATATTTGTCGCGCGGTTGATCCATGGGCAGGTTCGTACTACGTTGAGTACCTTACCCATGAGTTAGCCCATAAGGCATGGAAACTCATTCAGGAGGTTGAAGAACTTGGCGGTATGGCAAAGGCCATTGAGACCGGCATTCCAAAAATGAAGATTGAGGAAGCCGCTGCACGCAAGCAGGCTCGAATCGACTCGGGCAAGGATATCATTGTAGGTGTTAACAAGTACCGCCCGGACAAGGAAGACCCCATTGAAATCCTTGATGTTGACAACACCGTAGTGCGCGAAGCGCAAATCCGCCGCCTGCAAAAACTCCGTGCCGAGCGCAACGAAGCCGGGGTTCAGGCCGCCCTCGAAGCCATTACACGCTGCGTGGAGACCGGTCAGGGCAACCTGTTAGAGCTCTCGGTTGAGGCAGCCAAAAAACGTGCAACACTCGGTGAAATATCGCATGCCTGCGAGAAAGTGGTTGGCCGTTACAAAGCGGTTATCCGATCCATCTCAGGCATTTACTCAGCAGAATCTATGGATGATCCTAACTACCAGAAAGCCCGTGAGCTCTGCGAAAAGTTTGCCAAGCTCGAGGGTCGCCAGCCCCGTATCATGATTGCCAAAATGGGGCAGGATGGCCACGACCGTGGCGCCAAGGTTGTATCAACCGGCTATGCCGATATAGGCTTTGATGTGGACATCGGGCCTCTTTTCCAAACCCCGACCGAGGCTGCTAAACAAGCCGTTGAAAACGATGTTCACGTGCTTGGAGTATCGAGTTTGGCCGCTGGCCATAAAACCTTAGTTCCTCAGGTAATGGAAGAATTAAAGAAACTTGGCCGCGACGATATCATGGTTATTGTAGGTGGAGTTATTCCTCCCCAGGATTACCAGTTCCTATATGACCATGGCGTAGTGGGCATATTTGGCCCCGGAACCTCAGTGGCATCAGCAGCCGTTAAAATTCTGGAAATCTTACTCGCAAAATTCGAGGAGTAATCAACACTACCGATAACAAGCAGAAAGGGTTGCATAAGCAACCCATTTTTGTTTCAATAAGCAGTTTTACACTGTGATATTGATTTAGATGATAGTTGACGGTTGACTGTTGATGGTTTTAGAAACCTGAATTCAGGAAAACAGTATATCTCTTGGCATGCTGAGTTCCATCTAAGCAATTCTTTTACCTTCAACCCTTATACTAATGAGATTCCTCGAATTTGCTCGGAATGACAGGTAAAGTTGTTCGTTTGTTGTTGTTTGTTTTTCGATTTCGATTAACGGCTCACGATTAACGGACTACAACTTCCTCTAACTTCCTCTAACTTCCTCATATCAATGCTACTTCGTTTAACGGCCAACGGCTCAACTCCACTTCCTTATGCCCAACCCCAAAATTATAGATTCAAAAAATTATTTGGGTTTATGAATAAATGGTATATTTGTTTTAATTTGCAATTTTGTTTCTACACACTGAACATTTGTTCAAATGAGTAAAATTAGGTTAACAGTATTAGGGATATCGTATAGCCAAACCCAATCGGGAGCTTACGCTCTGGTTTTGAGCGAGGGAAATGGGAACCGACGAATTCCAATAATCATAGGGGGTTACGAGGCCCAAGCCATAGCTATACAGCTCGAAGGGCTTACCCCACCCCGCCCGCTAACCCATGACCTATTCCTCAATTTTGCCCGCGCCTTTGGCATCGATCTTATTGATGTTCACATCTACAAGCTGGAGGATGGGGTGTTCTTCTCAAAACTACACTGCGAGGACAGCAAAAAGGAACTTTTTATTGACTCGCGCACATCCGACGCGGTTGCCCTTGCCCTTAGGTTCAACTGCCCCATTTATACCACTGAGGAGATAATTGAAAAAGCTGGGATCACCCTAGATGTGGAGGAGTATAATTCCGAAGAGCCACAAGAGGAAGACAAAACTGAAACACCCGAACCAACCGATAGTTTTACCGAACAAATCCTCAGGTTATCGCTCGAGGAACTCAACCGCTTACTTAATGAGGCTGTTGAAAACGAGGAGTACGAAAAAGCGACCAAAATTCGCGACGAGATAAAACGGAGGGAAAAGAAAAAGTAATGATGTATTACTTAAAAACAAAGGCCATGAGGTTTTCCCATGGCCTTTAACTTTTTTACTCACCCGCCTACTAGTGCTGAACGTTAGCCACTTCGGCTGGGTTATGCTTATGCTTGAATAGGAAGGCGAATAAAACGGCAACCACCAGCGAGTAAACCGCAAAGGCTAACCAAATGCCTGTCCAGTTGAACTGTATTGCACCTTCAGGTGCATTCGGTATGGTGAAGTACTTATCGATAACAATACCGCTAATACTACTTCCCAGAAAAGCACCAAAGCCGTTTGTCATCATCATGAATAAACCTTGCGCACTTGCCCTTATTGATGGTTCACTTTGGGTTTCGACAAACAATGAACCGGATATGTTGAAGAAATCGAAAGCCATGCCGTAGATAATACCTGAAAGGATAATCATCCAAAGACGTGGTCCTGGGTCGCCAAATGCAAAAAGGCCAAAACGTAGCACCCATGCCACCATGCTCATCAGCATCACATTTTTTATTCCAAAACGCTTAAGGAAGAAGGGAATGGTAAGAATAAAAAGTGTTTCGGAGATCTGTGAAATGGACATGATAATGGCAGGATATTTTACTGCTAACAACTCTTTAAACTGTGGCAGTTTTTCAAAATCGTGAAGGAAAGTATCGCCGTATGCGTTGGTTAGCTGCAACGATGCACCAAGTAACATGGCAAAAATGAAGAAAATGGCCATCTTGCTGCTTTTGAAAAGCTTAAACGCGTTTAGGCCAAGCTCATCGACCAGCGATTTTTTATGCCCGCGAGCCAAAGATGGACACTGCGGCAGGGTAAAGGCATATAAACCCAAAATAAACGAAACCAACGAAGCCACGTAGAACTGGGTTGATGACTTTTCAAAACCCATTAAGCTGATAAACCATAATGCCACAATAAAACCAATGGTTCCCCACACCCTTATTGGCGGATACTCCTTTATGATATCCATTCCCCTGCTTTTCATTGAGGAGTAAGCTACTGTGATGGAAAGAGCAATGGTTGGCATGTAAAACATCATATTAACAAGCATTACCCAAAACATTGTCGTGGGGTTATTGACCATTGGAACTATGAAAAGCATTACGCCACCAAGTATGTGGAAAATCCCGTAAAGCCTTTCGGCATTTATCCAGCGGTCGGCAATAATACCTGCTATAGCAGGCATGAACAGCGATGCCAATCCCATTGTGGAGAAAACGGCTCCAAATTCTGTTCCGCTCCACTGCTTGGTTTGAAACCAGTAAGCTCCTATGGTAAGTAACCATGAACCCCAAATGAAAAACTGCAGAAAATTCATTAGGATAAGTCGTAGTTTCAAATTCATAATGTTCAATTTAGTTGTTGGTTTAGACGGTAAAAGTAGTATCGTTTTTTTGGTTATACTGTATAGTCAACGATTTTTAGACACTTAACCTAAACATTTAAACTTTTAAAAGCATATTTTCTGCCATTTTACAGAAATTAGGGAAATGTTGACTTATTGAAATCAAAACATAGAAGTTCAGTAGAAACCATTTTTTACCCAGCCCTATAAACCCTGATGACGTTTTCAATGTATCACTTAAATCTATTAATTAACCTGTAGACTTATTTCAGGACTAGGTATTCTCTATTCTTTATCCTTTTCTTCACCCTTTATCCTTTAACCTTTCCCCTTAACAATTGCCTCTATGGCACTTTCCACCTCCTGCATAAGCCAAAGTGGGGTTGAGGTTGCCCCGCTAATACCTACACTCTGGCAACCAATTAACCATTCTGGTTTTAGTTCTGTTGCATTCACAATCAAATGGCTATTTGGGTTTGCTTCCAGGCAGGCATCAAAAAGCATCTTCCCATTTGAGCTGTTAGTGCCGCTAACAAAAATCATCGCATCGTGTTTTTGGGCAAAAGCCTTAATATGGGGCTTTCGGTTCGACACCTGGCCACAAATGGTATTGTTCACCTTAAGCAAGGAATCGGGTTGGGGGTTGTATATAGCTATCCGGCGCATTATCTCATCAACAATTTCTCTATAGTGCTCGGGTTCCTTGGTGGTTTGTGAGAAAATCTCGATTGGTTTGCCGAAATTAATCCCGTCGAGGTCGTTCAAATCCTGAACTACCACAGCCTGGTTGTTGGTTTGTCCGCAAAGTCCGATAACCTCAGCGTGCCCCTTTTTACCGTAAATAATTACGGTTCCGCCAAGTGATTGTAAGCGTTGCCACGCTTTGCGGACACGCTCCTGTAGCTTTAGAACCACCGGGCAGGTTGCATCAACCAGTTTGATATTGTACTTTTTAGCCAGCTCATAGGTTGATGGTGGTTCGCCGTGGGCGCGGATTAGGACACTTCGCCCTGCCAGCTCTGGTAGCTGATCGTGCTTTACGGTTTTCATGCCAATCCCTTTCAAGCGATTATTTTCCATCTCGTTATGGACTATCTCGCCCAAGCAGTTAATTTCCGTTCCTTTGCTCAGATTCTCTTCGGCCGTTTCGATTGCATTTACTACACCAAAACAGAAACCGGCATTAGGATCAATCTCAATTTTCATTCAAATTCAGTATTATACTGCTAAACAGATAAGCTATAATTTGGTTTAAACGGTAAGGCGCTTAACCATATCGTCCACCCATTCCATTTGCTCCTCAACTGTCATATTAGTATTATCGAGAACCACGGCATCATCGGCTTTACGGAGTGGAGCTACATCGCGGTTCTGGTCAATGTAATCGCGCTCCTCAATATTTTTAAGCACCTCGTTGAAGGTAACATTCAAATCCTTTTCCTGTAACTCCTTTAACCTGCGCTGGGCGCGAACAACAGGGTCGGCAGTCATGAATATTTTTAGCTCAGCATCGGGGAATACAACGGTACCAATATCGCGGCCATCCATTACAATTCCTTTCATTTTGCCAAGTTCCCTTTGCAGCTCCACTAAGCGGGTTCGCACTGCCGGTATAGCGGCAACCAGGCTTACATGGTTGGCAACCTGTGGACTCCGAATTTCGTCCTCAACCACCTCGCCATTCAGTGTTGTAACATAACTATTCCTTGATGAATCGAAGGAGAAACCGATATTTATTTCCTTTAAAATGCTATCGAGAGTTGAGGTCTTCACCACACCATCTTCAAAAAGACCCCGGCGGAGCAACTCCAGCGTAACAGCGCGGTACATTGCACCGCTATCAATGTAAAGGTAGCCTAAACGATTAGCAATTGCCTTGGCAAATGTACTTTTCCCACACGATGAGAATCCATCAATAGCAATAACTATCTTTTTATTCATTGGTTAAAAAATCATTTTTTTTTGAAACCGCTAAGGTAGTAAAAACTCCACTTGATGGGTGGCTCCTAAAGCCAGTTTTGAAGATTAGTGGTAATAGAAAAATGGTTGGTAGATCCGGTTAAATGGTATGTTGCCCGGCTGTAGCCAACATCAAACTTCCTGATTTTCAGGCTCACGCCCCAGCTGAAGCCAACGGTTGAAACCCGTTCCTGCACCTTAAGCTCATTACGTCGGTGGTAGTTATATCCCAGGCGTAAGGCAAAGCCTTTCACGGGCACAAACTCAACCCCGGCAATCAAATGGCTTATCAACTCACGTCCAACCCGTTCAACCCGATTGGCCAATGGTTTATCATCTTCGCCAAGAATATCGATGCTGTTAACGGGGGAGGTGTAATACAAATCGTACCGTTCCAGGTGCTGCATGGTAACAATAAACCGGAAAGGCGCATGCGCCAATTTTTTGCTGATACCGACAATCGCTTCAAAGGGCAAGTTTTCGTAGGTATTGGCAGTGTATGGCTTAACCATCAACCCAACATTCCGTAGAGCAATGCCTGCAGCAAAAAGCTTGTTAACCGATTGGTAATGAACTCCTAAATCGGAAGCAAACCCTAAAGAGTAGTATCGCTCCAGGTACGAGTAGATGGATTTAAAGCTCACGCCCACAGTAAAACTGGAGTCGATGCGGTAGCTGTAAGTTACCGCCAAGGAAAAATCGCTTCCGCCAAAGGTGCCCAATATTGTTCCCGTTTCATCGGCGTGATCAAAACGGCCATAGTTTATTCCGAAAACGGAAAGGCCGATGGTACCTCTGGAGCTCAATCGCTGGGCGTACGACACCGAAGCAAAATTGATGCTGGCGTAGTAACTTGTGTAAAACAAGTTAACGGCATTATGCAGCGATGAATCGAGCAGGGCTGGATTTTGATTAGTTAGGGAGATATCGGCCATATCTGAGGCTGCCATCTTTCCACCGAATGCAGCAACGCGCGAAGAGTAAGGCAGATTCAAAAACTGATAGGTAGAAAAGCCCCCGGTCTGGCCTTGAACGGAAGCGGCTATAATTGAACTAATTATAATTACCGGTATGGTCCGCATTACTGGATTTTAACAACTCAAGTTTAACTAAATACCATAACTAAACGGATAGCATGAGTCAAATATTGCCTAGTTGGTAGCCGGTTCAAGCAGCTGGGGTTGTTTTTTCAGGGTTAGCTTGGACTGGTTGAACTGCTCACCAACTATTACTGAGAGCGCTTGTTGCATAATTGAGAATTTAAAAGGGGTTTCGCCAAGCGACTCGCCATCTACCTCAAGGTTAACGGCAGGGACACTCATTATTTCAATACTTGTACCCCTAACACCCAAAACGCGAGAATGTTTTAGTATGGTTCCGTTGTAAAGCCGAGGCAAGTTAGCTACCACATTAAGCTTGCTTATCCTTTTAATGATGGTAACATCAAACAGCCCATCGTCCGATAGGGCAAAAGGCACCTGCATCATACCAGCGCCATTGTAACGGCAAATTCCGATGGTAAGGCTAAAAACTTTATCCTGAAAGTGCTTACCATCAACCTTAACGTTGATTCGGGTTGAGCGGTAACGGATGAGCGCTTTAATAAGGCTAAATATGTATAGCAGGGCTCCTCGTTTTCCCAAATCCTTTAATCGGTTGGTGCGGCGAGCCACCTCGGCATCGAAACCAACACCGGCAGCGTTAATAAAGTATCGGGTGTGCCGTACACTCGATTCGTAGTATTCCGCCACGCCAACATCCTGCTTGAATACTCTTTTATTCTTGATTGCCCTAACACATTCCTGGTATTGGTGGGGAATTTCATACATCCGGAACCAATCGTTTCCAGTACCTACACCTATTACCCCAACAGTAATTTCGCTAGGGTTCACTGCCTTCTGAATAAAAATTCCATTTACCACCTCGTTCAGGGTGCCATCGCCACCAACTGCAATAATATTCCGATACCCCTTTACGATTGCCTGCACGGTAAGCTCAACCGCATGGAACTTATACTCCGTAAAGGCATGGGAATAGCGAATATCGTACTTGTTAAGTAAACGACTAATGACAGGCCAATCGACAACCGATTTACCCCCTCCGGCCCGCGGGTTTACCACTACAAACCAACTTGTTTCCAACGTAACAAAATTTAGTCATCGAATCCGATGCAAATATAACCATTCTGTTAAATTTCATTCACTTAAAGCCAAAATGGTTTTTGTTTGACAAAAGAATTTCTATTTTTGCAGTTACCGTTTGCCGAACCGATTGTTAATAAGCTGTTAATAACATCGGGGCAAATGTTCATATTCGCACCCAAGGGGGTGTGGAATGAAAAGGAAATGAAACTTATTTTTGACCCTTGTAAAAAACACAGTAATGGCAAAAGTAATTGCATTAGCTAACCAGAAAGGTGGTGTGGGTAAAACCACCACTGCTATAAACCTTGCAGCCAGCTTGGCGGTTCTTGAGAAAAAGGTACTTCTGATTGATGCCGACCCTCAGGCCAATGCCACATCGGGTACCGGGTTCGATTTGCGCAACGTAAAAACCAGCATTTACGAGTGCCTTATAGATGATATCAACCCAAAGGATATCGTTTTAAACTCTGAGATTAAAGGGTTAGACCTAATTCCATCGCACATCGACCTGGTGGGTGCCGAAATCGAAATGCTTAACATGCCCAACAGGGAAAAGATACTCAAAGGAGTAATAGAAAAGGTAAAGGATGATTACGATTTTGTATTCATCGACTGTTCACCCTCGTTGGGCTTAATTACCGTAAACGCACTTACCAGTGCCGATTCGGTAATCATTCCTGTGCAGTGCGAGTACTTTGCGCTTGAGGGGTTGGGTAAGTTACTCAATACCGTTAAGATAATACAAACCCGCCTCAACACCGAGTTGCAAATTGAAGGATTCCTGCTCACCATGTACGACCCAAGGCTACGCCTTTCGAACCAGGTAGTTGATGAGGTGCGTAAGCACTTCCAGCAAATGGTATTCGAAACCATCATCCAGCGCAATATCAAACTGAGCGAAGCGCCAAGCTACGGCAAACCGGTTATTCTTTACGATGCCGCCTCAACCGGATCGTTAAACTACATGAACCTGGCTCGCGAGTTGCTGCAGAAAAACAACATGACCAGCATTGACAACAGTAGCAAGATAGAGGAATAAGAAGGAGGAAACATTTACCATGTCAAAAAAGATGGCTTTAGGCAAAGGGTTGGGTGCCCTTATCGACGATGCGTCTGATCCTACCCGTAACCAGGATTTCAAAACTGAGAAGCAAGTGGTGAGCGAATTGGTTAACGAAATTGAGATCGACAAGATTGATGCTAACCCCTACCAGCCCCGTACCCAGTTCGATGAGGAAGCACTAAAGGAATTGGCCGATTCCATATCAAAACTTGGAGTTATCCAGCCTCTTACAGTTCGCGCGGTCGATGGCCGCTTTCAGCTCATTTCGGGTGAACGCCGCCTAAGGGCTGCAAAGCTGGCAGGACTCAAAACAATCCCTGTATTCATTCGTACTGCCAACGATCAGGGAATGCTTGAGATGGCACTGGTGGAAAACATCCAGCGCGAAGACCTTAACGCCATTGAGGTTGCTATTAGTTACCAGCGCCTTATTGAGGAGTGCAACCTTACTCAAGAAACCCTATCCGAAAGGGTTGGCAAAAAGCGTGCGACCATATCCAACTACCTGCGCCTACTTAAACTTCCTGCCGAAATTCAACTTGGTATTAGTCAGAACCTCATTAGCATGGGACATGCGCGCGCCTTAATCACTATTGAGGATCCAAAGATTCAACTTGATATTTACCACCAAACCATCAACGAGGGCTTATCAGTTCGCAAGGTTGAGGAACTGGTTCGAATGGCCAATGAGCCACAGATTGACAATCCTTCCAAACCAAAAGAACCAAAAGGGAAGGCAACCCTCGGCGAGCAGGAAGTTGTTCTTAAAGATCATCTTACTAACCGCCTGGGGCTGCGTGCCGATGTGAAACCCGGGCCTAAAGGCGATGGTAAAATTGTTATCTCATACAACAACCAGGCTGAACTGGAAGCCATACTTGAAAAGTTTATCAAGATTGAGGAGTAGATACTTGTGTTGGAATCCATGCATGGCACTTATTACTGTTTAACTGGCCGACATGTGAACAAAAACCTGTCGGCCTTTGTGATTTTTCTATTTTTACTCATTACTCCGGCAGCCTTCACCCAGACAAACAACCCCAAAGGACTGAAAAAGCCCGATTTGACCAACCGTATCTGGCTGGGTTCGCATGTTTTACCGGGCTATGGACAGGTTTACAATAGGGACTACTGGAAAATTCCCATTTTCTATGCAGGTATGGGCGCCATGGCATACCAAGGCTACCAGATGAACAGCAACTACAAGAAATGGCAAAAGACCTACCTTGCCCTCCCAACCACCGACCCTGACCGCGAGCAATTTAAAATTAAAGCAACCGAGTACCGGCAAAACCGAAATTTATATTACGCCGCAGCCACGGCCTTTTACCTGGCAAGCGTTTCCGATGCTGTTTTGGTTTACAACCGAGGTAAACACTCACCCGCTGCTGCATCAATACTCTCAACACTGGTGCCTGGCATGGGGCAGGCCTATAATGGCGCTTACTGGAAAATACCAGTTATTTATGGGGGCTTTTCCACCTTCTACTTCATGATCGACTGGAACAACAGGGGGTACAATCGATTCAAAACCGCTCTTTTTAATCTGATAGATGGCGATCCCACCACAGTTGATGAGTTTTACGGAACACGTACTCAGGAAGAACTCCGCTACTACATGGACAACTACCGCCGTAACCGCGACCTGGCGGTCTTGGGTTTTGCCGTGGTGTATGTGCTGAATATCATTGATGCCAATGTTGATGGCTACCTGCACGACTGGAACGTGGACGACAACCTGACCTTCAGGGTTGAGCCAGCCGTTTTTAACCCATCCCAGAACCTAACGTACAATGCCCCCGCTTTTGGGATTTCGTGTAGGATAACGTTTTGATTTAGTGAAAAGCTAACAGTTAAAGTAAGTTCGTGAACCGATAAACGTTAACCGAAAGAATATAGAACACGAGGAAGTTAAAGGGAGAAAACACACCATGCACCTGAAACATTAAATAACTTTTATCATTTTATTGCTATCTACCCAAATTAATGTACAAACCGATTTGCCTCAAGTTGTTAACGGTAAGATTGACCGAATTGATAAATTTACATCAAAGTATGTAACTCCACGAAATATTGACATTTGGTTCCCAAGCGGATATTCCGACTCAACCAAAATATGCGGTACTCTACATGCACGATGGGCAAATGCTTTACGACCCTAACATAACCTGAAACAAACAGGCATGAGAAATTGATTATGTAGCATCAGTGCTACTTTCGAAAAACAAAGTGCGTAAATTTATAGTTTTAGGTATTTGGAATGGCGGACAAACCCGACACCAAGATTATTTCCCTCAAAAACCTTATGAAAGTTTACAGCAAATCCAAAAGGATACTATTAGTGCTCAACTGCAGCGGGCTGGCAGAACAACTGGTTTGTTTCAACCCAAATCCGATAGTTACCTAAAGTTTATTGTTGAAGAGCTAAAACCCTATATCGACAATAAATACTCTGTTTACACCGACAGCAAAAATACATTTATTGCCGGTAGTAGTATGGGTGGCTTAATTTCGCTTTACGCCATTTGTGAATATACGCAAGTTTTTGGCGGTGCAACATGCTTGTCCACCCATTGGGTTGGTACATTTACGCTTGTGAATAACCCCTTTCCCAATTCAATGCTAAACTATCTTAGCAATAACCTTCCAAACCCCAAAAATCACAAGCTATACTTCGACTGTGGCGGCCAAACCCTTGATGCCTTATACCCATTGATACAGAATGGGGTGGATAGCATCATGAACCCAAAATAGTACAACAACCAAAACTGTCTTACCTGGTACTTTCCGGGTGAAAATCACAGCGAAAAAGCATGGGGCAAGCGTCTCAATATTCCCCTGGAATTTTTACTTAGCTTACCGACTCAACCCTAACAGCTGAAATCTTGAACGGTGCAATACGGCTATACGGGTCAAGCTCGTCGCGGGAAAGGCGGTTAACCTGAGCCTCGGTGAAATGCCAGGGCATAAAGAGTTCTCCCTCAAGCACCTCATCGGCAATGCGAACCTGGGTTTCCAAGGCACCTCGCCCTGAGGTTATTCTTACCTTTTCACCATGTTTAATACCCAATTTGGATGCATCGTTGGGATGCATAATTACATAGGGTTTGTTGGTAAAGTTGGTTAGAGCCTTATTCCTGCGGCTCATGGTACCGGTATGGTAATGGTAAAGAATACGGCCCGAGTTGAGAATAAAGGGGTATTCGGGATTAGCCCTTTCGGTTTGATCGACATGCTCCACAGGGAAAAGTTTTGCCTTACCGCTGGGCGTGTTGAATTTATCGAGGTATAGGGTAGGTGTACCGGGATGATTGGGGGTGGGGCAAGGCCACTGGATACCCTGATGTTCAAGTCGGGCATGCGAAATACCAGCCATAATAGGGGTTACCTTTGCCAGCTCGTCGAATATCTCGGCCTCGTTGCAGTAGTTAGGCATGGGCCTTCCCATACGTGCAGCCAACTCGTGAATAATACGCCAGTCCTCGCGAGCCTGGCCCGGGCTATCGACAGCCTTACGCACACGAAGCACACGCCTATCGCTATTGACAAATGTTCCGTTCTTCTCTGCCCATGTTGATGCCGGAAGCACCACATGTGCAAAACGGGTAGTCTCGGTATGGAAAATATCCTGTACCACCAGAAAGTCTAACTTGTTCAGAGCCTCCTCGGTGTGGTTCAAATTGGGATCGCTAATCATTGGGTTCTCGCCCATAATGTAAAGGCCTTTGATCTTCCCTTGATGTGCCGCCTGCACGATCTCAACGGTTGTTAACCCGGGCTTATCGGAAAGGCTTTCGAAAGGCACACCCCATACCTCAGCCACTTTACGCCGGTTCTCGGTATTAGTAATAGGAATATATCCCGGGTACATGGCTGGATGGCATCCCACATCGGTAGCGCCCTGAACGTTGTTTTGCCCACGTGGTGGGTTAATTCCACAGCGTTCCTTGCCTATTTTGCCGGCAATGAGTATCATGTTAAGCAAGCTGAACACGTTGTGTGTGCCAGTTACCTGTTGGCTCATACCCATTCCGGTAGCAACCATTGCTGTTTTGGCTGTTCCGTATATCCGTGCCGCATCTTTGATTTTCTGTGCAGGAACCCCTGTAATTTTTTCGGTGGCTTCGGGGGTGTACTTTTCAACCAAATCCTTAAGTTCAAGGAAAGCCTGCATGCCACCTTCAATCCTGCTTTCAATAAAGGTATAATCAACCCAGTTGTTGGCTATAATTTCCCTAACCATTCCATTTAGGAGAGCCACATCGGTACCCAAACGGGGTTGCAGCCATAGTGTTGCATAGGAAACAAGTGGAGTCCATTTGGGATCAATCACAATGATTTTCATTCCTCTTGCTGCACCCCGCTTAACGTAGGTTGCAGTAATTGGGTGGGTTTCAATGATATTATTCCCGGTTACTACTAAACAATCGGTGGTTTCAAAATCTTCAATTGAGTTGCTGCCAGCCCCATCGCCAATGGATTTGAGCATGGCCGTAACCGTTGATGCATGGCAAAGCCTGGCGCAGTAGTCAATATTATTGGTTCCAAAAACAGTTCTGATGAATTTCTGAAAGATGTAGTTATCCTCGTTGGTGCATTTGGCCGAGGCATAGCCGGCCAACGAGTCGAGGCCATATTTTTCCTTAATCTCGCCAAACTTTTGAGCGATTAAGGTAAGCGCTTCGTCCCAGGTTGATTCAACCAATTTGCCATTTTTGCGAATAAGAGGTACCTTTAGCCTATCGGGGCTATGGACAAACTCGTAGCCAAAGCGTCCCTTAACGCAAAGCCTGCCATCGTTAGGCAAAACACCTTCAACGCCATTGCTGCGAACAATTTTGCCGTCCTGGACGAGCAGCTCAATTTGACATCCAACCCCGCAGTAGGGACAGGTGGTTCGAACCCTTTGCTCTATCCTATCGAGCTTTATAAACTCCCTGTTGGGCTTTTCCACTATTGCTCCAGTTGGGCAAAGCTGTATGCACTCCCCACAGCCATCGCACTCGCTATCGCCCCAAACACCAGTGCCTGCTACTATAAAGGAGTTTAACCCACGCTCATAGAACGACAGCACATTCTTACCCTGTACCTCATCGCATGCCTTTATGCACCTGAAGCACTTGATACACTTTGAGGGATCGTAGGATAGCACGGGCGAACTATCATCAACCTTAAACTCTTCATGGGGCTTTATAGGCTTGAAGTATCTGTTTTCAGGATTATGGAGGTTATACCTAAAAATCAATTCCCTTAGTTCATCGGTATAGGTGCCATCGTAGCTGGTGTTCTGTTCGCTGATAAGGTAATCGAGCAGAAATCGGCGGGTATCCTCGAGTTCCTGATCAAAGGCAACAATATTCATACCCTCCTTAACGGTGAGAGTACATGAGGCTACCATGCCCTGTTGACCTTTGACCTTAACCAAACATAGGCGACATGCGCCAGTTGGGGTAAGCTTGTGGTGATAGCAAAGCCCGGGTATATTGAATCCATTTTGCCTTGCCTCATGCAGCAGATTGGCACCCTCGTTAGCCAAAACCTCCTTACCATCGATATGTATCTTAACCTTAGCCATAGCTACCTATTTGCTGTTTGTTTAACCAGAATATGCTCCCATAAACTTTTCAAGGGCAGCATGGGTGACTGCCCAAGGGGGCAAAGCGATGTACGGGCAATCATTTCGGCTTGCCTAATAAGATCGGGATAAACAGTATCGGGTTTAAAACTCTGATGTGTCAAACTCTCTTTTAGTGCCTCATACAGTTGGGTGGTGCCTATGCGACAAGGGATGCACTTACCGCAGCTCTCATGCTTAAAGAATTTAAAGATTGAGAGCATGGTTTGGTTAAGATTGCGAGTGCCATCCATAACAATAACTGCGCCCGAGCCAAGGGTTAGTCCCACATCGCGGAGTTTATCGTAGCACATCTGAACATCCAAATGCCGTTCCGATGCAAATGTGCCTGCTGCCCCGCCAATCAATGCTGCACCAAAAGGTTTGCCATTCCTAATGCCACCTGCCACCTCGTAAATTAATTCGCGTAGCGTTATACCCATTGGGAATTCATAAAATCCGGGTTTGTTGACATCGCCGCTGATGGTGAAAATTTTTGTTCCGGGCGATTTTTCGGTGCCAATGGAACGATACCATTTTGCTCCATTCAGAATGATGGCAGGGAAATTTGCAAGTGTTTCAACGTTGTTGATTAAGGTTGGTGCACCCCATAGTCCCTTTTCGGCAGGATAAGGGGGCTTAATCCGCGGGTAACCGCGTTTCCCCTCAACCGATTCAATAAGGGTTAACTCCTCACCGCACAGGTAGGAACCCGCTCCGCGACGAATCTCCAGGTGGAAATTGAACCCACTACCCAGGATATTCTCCCCAAGAAAACCATGGCTATAGGCCTGTTCAATGGCGTGTTGAACCCGCTGAATGCATAGTTCATACTCACCCCTGATGTAAATGAACCCCCTGTTCGCGCCAATGCTGTATGCAGCAATGGTTACCCCCTCAATTAGCGTATGCGGGTCGGTTTCCATGATAATCCTATCCTTAAAGGTACCAGGCTCACCCTCATCGGCATTGCATATCACATACTTTTGGCAATCGGAGCAGATTACGGCAGCGGCTTTCTCCTTGGTTCCGGTAAGGAATCCAGCTCCGCCGCGCCCCCTTAACCCGGAATCGTATATCTCCTTGTAAATGCCCAGTGGCTCGGTTTTCAAGGCCTTACGCAAGGCCTGATAACCATCGGCTGCAATGAACTCATCGATGCTTTCGGGGTTTATAAGCCCGCAGTTCCGCAATGCTATTCGGTATTCTTTAGGCATAACCATTATTTTATTTCGATTTGTTGGAGTAGTGCTCCAGCAGGCTCTCAATCATACCGGGGGTAAGGTTCCCGAACATTTCCTGATTTATCATCATGGCAGGAGCGGCAGCGCAGTTCCCAAGGCACTCAGTGGTTTCGAGGGTGAATAAACCATCGGCAGTGGTTTTGCCCAGTTCTACGCCCAGCTTTTGCTTTAGGAAATCCAAGAGGTTGCAACTCCCCATCATATTGCAGATTGGCGAAGCGCAAACCCTAATAACATATTTGCCCCGTGGCTTAATGCTAAACATGGAGTAGTACCCAATAACCCCGTAAACCTGCGCCCTTTTGATATTCAGATGGCCTGCAACCTTTTGTACCGCCTCGGCGGGTATGTAATTTTGGGGGTGGTGGTTTTGAATATCGTGCAGGATTTCCAGAAGGTAGTCCTTACTCCTTGGGTACTTGCTGAGTATAGTATCCACTTCCATGCTAAAGATTTTTGCCTAAAGTTATACCAAAAAGCAGTTCAAAGCAATAGCATGGGTTAATTTAGAATTAGACTACTTGGGGCAAGAAGAAATTTTTAATGGTTTAAGGTTTGGTGATGTGGCAAACATCCACCAAAAATATTTTTAAAAGCAACTATATTAATATAGTAGCAAACTATTACAAGATATACTTGGCTCACTAACAAGCCAGAACGCTTTAAGTTTTTTGCTGGTAGACTTTAGCTTATATGGATGAGTTGAACCGAACTAATTTATCCCAATCAATCTCCCCATTTTCTTTACAAAATTCGTTTGAAAACTCTCTTGTAAACTTGTTTATCATTTGAGAATAAGATCGGCAAGATTCAAGTCACAAATGCAACTTTTGTCTTTGTTAATAATTGGTTTTTTACAAATATAG
>DSBV01000059.1 GCA_011045955.1 Bacteroidales bacterium
GGACGAATATAGAGCTTATTTCCATTCAGCGGAAGAGAGCGGGATTTTTTCCCCTCTCTTTGCTGAAAAAATATTGATGTCATCCTCACCGAAAGTTGCATTTATTGGTTGAATTTAGGTTTAATTTATATGGACGATTTAGAAAGTAAGTTACAGTCGCTCGAAAATGCACTTGACTGCGAAATAAAATGGGATTTATCCACCCTAATCCAATACTCAACCGATGCATCGGCATACAAGGAGAAACCCCATGCTGTGGTTTGGCCACAGAATATAAATGATATTCAACAGGTTATTCGTTTTGCCAAAAAGTATAAAATGCCTGTTATTCCCCGAGCAGCAGGAACCTCGTTGGCGGGACAGGTAGTTGGTAAAGGCATTATTATTGATATCTCAAAGCATTTCCGCAAAATCATCAACCTTGATATTGATAACAGAAGGGTTACCGTTGAACCCGGTGTTATCCTCGATGAACTTAACCTCTTTCTTAAACCACATGGTTTATTTTTTGGCCCTGAAACCTCAACATCGAACCGGTGTACCCTTTCGGGAATGGTGGGTAATAACAGCTGCGGATCGCACTCGCTGGTGTACGGGAGCACCCGCGATCACCTTCACTCGGTAAAAATGATTCTCGACGACGGCAACGAATACTTTTTTGGAGAGGTAAACCAAAAAGAGTTTTCCAAAAAACTCCAGTTTCAAAACCGCGAGGGAGATATTTACAGGTTTATACAAAACCTCATAGGAAACCCGCAAAACCAAATACTGATAACCGAAAATTTCCCAGATTCCTCTGTAAAACGTCGGAATACGGGCTATGCACTCGACACACTTATTGGAACAGTTGCAGCCGGCGGTGAATTACCGCTTAACCTAGCCAAGTTAATAGCGGGTAGCGAAGGAACTTTTGGTATAATCACCGAAATCACATTAAACCTAGTCACTATTCCCCCTAAAGAAAAAGCCGTGATAGCCGTTCACTTGCATACTCGAGCCGATGCCTTTAAGGCAAACCTTATAGCCCTTAAGCATAAACCCTGGGCTGTAGAATTAATGGATAATATCATATTGGAATGCACAAAGGGCAATATTGAGCAGCAAAAAAACCGCTTTTTTGTACAAGGCGACCCGGGAGCCATTCTAATTGTTGAGTTCTTTGCCGATTGTAAAGATGAAATTGAAAACGCAGCCCGTGCAATGGAACGCGAAATGCGCGATGCAGGATATGGCTATCATTTCCCAATTATTTGGGGGATTGAAACCGCAAAGGTCTGGAACCTGCGTAAGGCAGGACTTGGTGTGCTATCGAATGTAGTGGGCGATGCAAAGCCAGTTTCGCTTATTGAAGATACAGCAGTTCCAGTTAATAGGCTGCCTGAGTACATGGTCGATTTTGAAAAAATCATGCAAAGGTACAGCCTTGAGTGCGTTTACCACGCTCACATAGGAACCGGTGAACTTCATTTACGGCCAGTACTTAACCTTAAGGATCCGAAGGATGTTGAGCTATTCCATACAATTGGTCATGAAGTAGCCAAACTCGTTAAAAGTTACAGGGGTTCATTGAGCGGAGAACATGGAGATGGAAGATTGCGAGGTGAGTTTATACCTTTTTTTTATAGTAATGAGGTTTACCAGCTCATGCGGGAACTGAAGCTCGCGTTTGACCCTGAAAACATATTTAACCCTGGGAAAATCATAGACACCCCATCCATGAACAGCTCATTAAGGTTTATTCCGGGTCAAAAGGAAAGGGTTATTGATACCATTTTCGATTTTTCGTCAACGCTTGGAATAATTCGAGCCGCAGAAAAATGCAATGGTTCCGGCGACTGCCGAAAAACACACCTGTCGGGTGGAACACTTTGCCCAAGCTACATGGCAACTCTCAACGAATCAAACACAACACGTGCTCGCGCCAATTTGCTTAGGGAGTTTTTAACCAATAGCCCCCAAAAAAATCCATTTAACCATAAAGAGCTATACGAAATATTGGATTTATGCCTATCGTGTAAGGGGTGTAAAAACGAGTGTCCCTCAAGCGTTGATATGACTAAACTGAAAGCCGAGTTCTTACAGCATTGGTACGATGCAAATGGCATTCCCATACGAAGTAGGATAGTAGCATACATTGCCCATATTTACCGTTTAGGCAGCCATTTTCCCCGATTAACCAATTGGATTTTAAGCAATAAGGTAACATCAAAAATTCTGATGCAGGCAATTGGATTTGAACCTAAGCGCCAAATGCCCCAAATAGGTAAATACACCTTTAAGAATTGGTTTAAGAGAAATACAAAGCGTTCAACTAAGCACAATGAGAAGGTATACCTCCTACCCGACGAGTTTACAAACTACAACGAAGTGCATATAGGTATTAAGGCTGTTGAATTGCTTAATCGGCTTGGTTATGAGGTGGAACTGGTTGATGTATTTGAAAGCGGACGAACCTATATTTCAAAGGGTTTGATAAGGACCGCCAAACGTATTACCAACAGAAATATTGAAAAGTTATCGAGTATCATAAACCAAGATACACCTCTTATTGGAATAGAACCTTCGGCGATACTCAGTTTTAGAGATGAATATCCCGATTTAGCAACCCCCGATAACAAGCAGAAGGCCATAAGATTAGCAGAGAACTCTCTACTATTTGAAGAATTTTTTGTAAGGGAAGCTGCTAAAGGCATAATTAAACCAGAAATGTTCACTACAAGAGCCCACCACATAAAACTTCACGGACACTGCCATCAAAAAGCAATTGCTTCAATAACACCTACTAAAGCAATGCTATCGTTTCCTGTAAACTACACGGTGGAGGAAATCCCAAGTGGTTGTTGCGGCATGGCAGGGGCATTTGGTTATGAAAAGGAGCATTACGATTTATCGATGAAAGTGGGTGAGTTAGTTCTGTTCCCCGAAATCCGCAAAACACCCAAAAAAACGATAATTGCAGCACCCGGAACTAGCTGTAGACATCAAATTAAAGATGGTACAGGGCGACAAGCACTGCACCCCATTGAGGTGATATGGGAGGCTTTGATTTAAAGGTTAAAGGTTAAAGGTTAAAGGATAAAGGTTAAAGGATAAAGGATAAAGGTTAAAGAGCCAGCTCCGCTCTGCGGGGTTAATGAGCCTGTGCCGCATTGGCGGGATTGAAGGATAAAAATGTGTTTAGTGTTTGGTGTTTGGAGTTTCGAAGATTTCAACCGCAACTATCAACTAGATAGATATCAAAGCGTTGCAAATGTTCTACACGGAGTTTCACAGTGTAAATTCGCTCAATTCATATCAATAGCGTTCCATTCCAATTACAAACAACGAACAACGAACAACGAAAAACAAAATCATCTGCGTCATCGGCGTTCCATTACTAAACACCAAACACATCGCAACATTCCGATTTGTTCCATTTGATTTCTGGTTTCTGACTATATTGTTCGGATTCTCCCCCTTCCTTGTTTTCACACGTTTGCGGTACATAATTAGTTGTAATATCACGAGTTTTGATACTTTTTAGCATTGTGCGTTTAAAAAAATTCATACCTTTGCGAACGTGGAAAAAATTTGACTTTTTTATAATTTGTAATTTGCCAAATTGTGAGGGAAATATGAATAACCAGTTTTAATCATTGAGGGGAAAAGATAAAATGATTACAATTTGTAACTTTTTATGCAATTTCGCTTCAATTTTTTAAACTACGACTTTTACTTAAAAAACTTAACAAAACGAAATTATAACCAATGAAAAGAGTTTTAGTTGCAACAGGCGGCGGCGATTGTCCTGGATTAAATGCGGTGATCCGGGCAATTGTGAAACGCGCCTCTCAGGAACCCGACTGGGAAGTTATTGGTAGCATTCAATCTTTCGATGGAATCCTACGTGAACCTACTGAAATTAAGGTGCTTGACGAACGCATAGTGGCAGGAATTCACGTTCAGGGTGGTACAATAATTGGGACAACAAATAAGGGCGGCCCCTTTGCGTGGCCAGTGAAGAACAAGGATGGCTCATGGGGTGCAGTTGACCGCTCCGATGAAATGATACGCAAACTACAATACCTTAATATTGATGCAGTTATAAGTATCGGTGGCGATGGCTCGCAGCGAATATCACAGCAGCTTTACGAGAAAGGGTTGAACATTATTGGTGTGCCCAAAACCATTGACAACGACCTATCAGCTACCGATTTTACTTTCGGTTTCCAAACCGCAGTGCAAATTGCAACTGAGGCCGTTGATAAACTGGTTACCACAGCCGCTAGCCACAACCGGGTTTTGATTTTAGAGGTAATGGGACGTTATGCCGGTTGGATTGCACTGCATGCTGCCATTGCCGGAGGCGCCGAAGTTTGCTTAATTCCTGAAATCCCATACGATATCCATAAAGTTGCTGAACGACTCCAAAGTCGTTACAATAAAGGGAAAGGACATGCCATTATAGTAGTAGCTGAGGGGGCACTTCCCAAGGGTGGCACACTAGTTTCGGCCGAAAGCGATGAGGTTGGCTACCATAACCTACGACTTGGCGGGATTGCCCACAAGATTACCCGCGACTTGAAGAGCATAGGATTTGAAGCTGATATCCGCGAAACCGTTCTGGGACACTTACAACGTGGAGGCATTCCCGTTGCTTACGACAGGGTTCTTGCAACTCAGTTTGGCGTAAAAGCTTTTGAAATGGTACTTGAGGGTAAATTTGGCGAAATGGTTGCTTACAGACACCCCGATATCATTTCCGTTCCGCTTATTGATACCATTAACCGCCCCAACTTTGTTGACCCCGATTGCGACCTGGTTCGGACTGCCCGTGGCGTTGGAATAAGTTTTGGAGAGTAATGAAGTGTTTTAGAATAACAGAAAAGGGGAAGATTGCGCTTCCCCTTATTTTATTTTTCAACATTCAGTACTGACTGACATCTAAATTGGATCGTTACACACCTCGCAAACCGAGGGAGTTTTAATTCCTGAATACTCAATTAACTCCCACCCTGACTCGGCCATATCCTCATCGCCAGGCTCATAGTTCCAAACAATTTGGATTGGTACCCCCATCTCATATATCTCCTGCATGTGCTGGAAAAGGGTAATCATATACTTATATGAAGCAGAATTAATATATTTGAAGAAAAGCCTGAAATTTATAGGTTTTACCGATTTAGCTCCATTTTTTTGAATTTCAAGTTTAAACTGGGTGAGCCACTTTATTACGGGTTCGTAAAAACTGGTTACATTTTCCGGATGACTAACCCCAACAATGCTGAAATTTCCACTTTGGGGATCTAAAACAATCTCAGGGGAATCCTTTTTGGATTTAATGTGTAATGGTTCCATTATGGTATGTTTTTACATTTCAGGTTTTGGTACTAGTTTAAATGGCACTGGAATCAACTCGGCAAGCTCCTCTCCTGCCTCCTCTAGTTCAGCATCGTGTTGAGGAAATTTCCAAACTATCTGAACCTCATACCCCTTTTTAGAAAGTTCCTTGATTCGGTTCATCATAATCAGTATCATTTTTGAGGAAGCCGTATTAAAATATTCAAAATCAAATTCAAAAAGTGTGGTTTTATTGGGATTTTTAGCGTATTTATCCAACCAAGCAATAAGGGGAGCGTAAAACGATTTAACATCCTCTGGAAGGGATTTACCTTGGATAGTAAACTCACCGCTATCCCGGTCAAATACAACCTTAGGTGTGGTAAGTGTGGGTTCAAGGTGAAGCCTTTCCATGGGAATAGGAAATTAATTTGAAATATGCTGGTAACTAATCATTTTAAATGGCAACTCTAGCATATCGGAATAGTCGTTTCCGGCATCGTGCATATCCTCATCATCCTCCATGTAATGCCATTCCACCTCAACGTTCTTACCAGCTAAATACATACCATCCAATAACTCTAGAACCTCAAGCAGCATTTTTGATGATGCGGTATTAAAATACTCCATCTTTACCTTAAGAATGGTTTTAGGGTTTGGATCATCTGCATAAGTTTTTAGCCACCGAAGCACAGGGTTATAAAACTCCTTAACATCCTCAGGTAAGGATTTTCCAGTAATTTCAAACTTATTGGCCTCCTTGTCGAATATAATATTTGGGGTTTCGCTAGTCCCCTTGATGATTAATGCGTCCATACTGCTAGGTTTAAAAAAATCGCGTTTCAAACTTAATAAAACAAATATAAACATTTTACCTAACATATCAATAGCAAAATGTTATTGTTTGAAAATAATTTTGACTAAATGCAGTGGATATTCCTTAAAATAACTAAAGGTTTAAATGCTTTGAAAAGGATTATGGGTATCAATGTTTGTGTAGTACTCGTAACGGTCAATTAATTCTCCAACCAGAAAGAGTATAACAAATGGAGTTATTAATGAAATTGTGCCAAATAGTATTACTACAAATGGTAAAAGCAGGGCAAGGAAACGTAGCAACGAAAGTAGAATATTTTTGAAGTCAATATTTTGTTCGTAAGCGTGCCTCGATAGGTAAAGTAGAAGTTTAACTACTGCGAATAGGATAAATTCCTTTGATATCAGAAATAGCGAAGCAAAAGTAACTGCAGTTAGCAGAGTGTTTGAACTATGAATGGGAGTTCGATAGTCTTTTCGGGTTACATGGTAAACCATTTCAACCGAAATGAGAAAAACTGCACCAACTACTAAGGCAAGCCAAAAAATTGCCACTGTACCAGTAAGCACAAAAATTGAACTCAACAGCGCAAATAATCCGAAAAGTGAAATTTCACGACTCAACCAGCTCGATTTAACATGAAACAAAGCTCTATACGCTCTTAATGGCTTGCCTAAATGGAATAAGCTAGCAAAACCAGCAAAAGCAAATAAAAAGATGAAGGCAATTCTATTAAATGATGATATTTTTTCAAAGCGATAAAAGGTGATAAACCAGCCTACTAACACTGCCGAAAGGTAAGTAAAAATAATTAATGGTATTTCTTTTGAAGCTCTAATTCGATGTGTATAGCGTTCGGTGTAATTTGATTGCTGATAGCCGATGGCATCAATATCCATTTCAGGAATTGCTCTTTCTACGATATCGTTGATAACATTAATGCGAGGAGATGTTTCAATTTCAGGAAAACCGGGTTTTGACAGTTTTGGTTCAATTTTGATATCGCCATAAGTCAGAGCTCCAGTAGGACAAGCGCTTGCGCAGGCAGGAATCCCTCCCTCCTTCAGCAAATCGTTGCAAAAATTGCACTTTTCAATCACACCCTTAACCGGATTAAATTTCGGGGTTTCGTAAGGGCACGCCCAAGTGCAATACTTGCAGCCAATACACTTTAAATGGTCGTGAACTATAGCTCCAGTTTCATCGTCCCTTGAATACGCAATGGCTGGGCAGATGACCATACAAGGTGCATCGACACAATGGTTGCAGGCAATGGAAAGGTTGATAAACCCTTTTAGGGGGATTTTGATAGGATTGCCATTAACCACCATACGCCATGTCATTGAGGGTTCGGTGTGGTTTTGGTTATAGCATGCCACTATACATGCGTGACAACCCACACATCGGGAATAATCGAAAATGAACCCCCTATCGCTCATTGCTTACGTTTTACAAGTTTAACCTCTACCCTATTGTTATGAAATGCTGAACCATGTCCCATATCGGTTTCCCTGCCTTCCGAAAGGATATTCACCGAAGCGCCCTGTGTGCGCCACCAGCCATTGGGGATTACAACGCAGCCTACCCTAACCTCGTAGGTTAGCTGTGCTTTAACCCTAAACGATCCCCTATCGTTAAAAATTTCAACCCAATCGCCATCGCCTATTCCCCTTTGGTTGGCATCTGCCGGGTTTATTTGTAATACCGGTGGGCCACTAACCATTGATATCACTTTTAAATTATTGAACTGGCTATGTATCCGGTTTTTGGTATTGGGCGACATCAGGAAAAGCGGGTAAGGTGTTTGATTATGGAAAAGCTCCTCGGCAGGCTTGTAAACCGGAAGCGGATTTTCGCCCCAAATTGATTGAACCTGATCCGAATAAAGTTCAATTTTACCCGAAGGTGTGGCAAAACGAAAATCGGAAAAGGCTACCTCCTGTAAACCGGGTGCGAGTATTGGCCCTTTTTTGAGGTCATCTAACGATAAGTTAAACTCCTTCAATCTACTTTCAAGAAAATTGTCAACCTGATCATCGCCCGGAGGTAATAGTACTTGCGATAAGTAAGCCTCGGTAAAGCCAAGTTTTTGGGCAAGCAACCAATAAATCTCGGTTTCAGGTTTTACCTCACCAGCAGGTTCAACCACCTTTTGCTTTAGTTGGAAGTATGGGTTCCAGTAGGAACCAATGATATCGGACTGTTCAAACATATTTTTTGCCGGTAGAATAATATCGGCTTCCAGAGCCGTATCGGTCATGAACTGCTCCACTACCACTCTGAAATCGAGTTTTCGGAAAGCCTCGAGGACTTTACCCGTATTTGGATTTTGGGTGAGCGGGTTACCGCGTTCAACCCAAATCATTTTAAGTTCTGGCTCCTTAGTCGCAAGCATATCCTCACCTATGCGAGCAGTAGATATTGACCGACGAATAACACCGTCAGGTTTATCGGGTGGGTAGTAGCATAGTGGTTCCAGAACATCGTCGAAAACGTAACTTTGTAGGTTTGCATAATGCCAGCATGCACCCGGTTTGCCTATGTTTCCAGTAATCACGCTAAGGGCAAGAATTGCCCTTACTGTTTGCCCACCATTGGTGTAGCGCTGCATGCCATAGCCAGGAATAAGGGTCATTGGTTTTACATTGCCAATGTACCATGCCAGTTTCTCTATCAGGTTAATCGGCACTCCCGATATATGGGATGCCCATCGGGCTGTAAAGGGTTTAACATGCTCTGCAAACCGTTCAAAGCCTAAAACATGCCTATCGATAAAATCGTTATCAATCCATTCCTTCTGAATGAGTATATTGGCAACTGCCAATGCTATGGCTGCATCGGTCGATGGGTATGGCTGTAACAACAACGAAGCTCTTTGGGTTGACTGGGTTCTTCGTGGATCGATAACTAAAAGTTCTGCTCCTTTATCCAGTGCGTTGTTTAGGGGAATCATTTCGTGAACATTGCTTTCTGCTGGGTTTTTCCCCCAGAGGACAATGAGCTTGGCATTCTCTAAATCCCATGGGACATTGTGCTTATTCTCGCCAAGGGTTAAACGGGTGGCCTCAAGTCCTGCAGGCCAGCAAAGATTTCCGTAAATGGTAGTAGCACCACCATACACATGGCGCCAGAACTTACCGCTAAAATCGTTTAATAAGCCGGCCATGCCACTGGCAGCGTAAAATAGTACCGATTGCTGACCGTAAACATCACGAAAATGTATTAGCTTTTCCACTATGGTTTCAAGAGCCTCGTTCCATGAAATACGTTTAAAAGAGCCATTTACCTTTTTGAGCGGGTAAATAATGCGGTCGGGTGAATTTGCTCGTTCCACATAGCTTAAACCTTTAAGGCATCCGCCAAATGGAGTTGCCCTGTTTAAGGGTAAAGGGTTGACACCTACAACTTTTCCCTTATCAACCTGCACAACAAGGCTGCATGTGCTGTAGCAGTTTCGTGGACAAGCAGTAATAAACTCCTTCACAACCTATTACTTTTGGGTTTCGGCAAGGTATTGCTCCTTGGAAATAGAGAAACCATCCTTTAGGTAGTAAACCGCACCATACTCATGGTCGATACGGGTATAAAACGTGATGGAATTATTTCGGTTGAACACCGTTCGTGTGAGAATAATACGTGGTAAACGAATCACCTCATCGGTGCGTTCACGGGTATATCGCTTGGCGATATCCTCGGCAGCAAGCAGGGTTACAACCTGATCGGCATCCTCCTTGCCAATTTGGGCGCTCATCTTCTCGGCCACAAGCTTAAGGCGTAACTCCGCATCGCGCTTACGCTGTTCCTCAAGTAGCAACTTTTTTTGTTCCTCAGCCTTACAGCGATCCTCCTCCTCGCGTTTTAGGCGCTCTGCTTCCTGGCGAGCCTTGTCCTGTTCAGCTTTTAGTCGCTCCTGGCGCAATTTAGCCTCAGCTAAAGCCCTTTCTTCGGCTTCTTTCTTTAATCTTTCAGCCTCCCTCAGTTTTGCCTCTTCCTCGGCCTTGCGTTTAGCTTCCTTAGCTAATCGTTGAGCCTCGGCCTCCTTGCGAATGCGCTCCTCTTCCTTTAAGCGAGCTTCCTCGGCCGCCTTGCGTTTAGCTTCCTCTTCCTGGCGGGTGCGTTCCTGCTCCTGCCTTAGCCTTTCCTCCTCTTGTTTTCTCAATTCTTCCTTCTTTCGGGCTTCTTCTTCGGCCTTAAGCCGGGTCTCTTCCTCAGCTTTTTTACGTTGATCTTCCAATCTTTTTTGCTCTTCGAGTTTTGCTTTTTCTTCAGCCAACCTTCGATCCTCGGCTTCCTTTCTCAGCCGTTCTTCTTCTTTTAGTCTTGCTTCCTCGGTTGCCTTGCGTTTAGCTTCCTCTTCCTGGCGGATGCGTTCCTGCTCCTGCCTGAGCCTTTCCTCCTCTTGCTTTCTCAGCTCCTCTTTCTTACGAATCTCTTCTTCTGCTTTCAGTCGGGCTTCCTCCTCAGCCTTTTTCTTTTGTTCCTCGAGCCGTTTTTGCTCTTCTAACTTTTTCTTTTCCTCAGCAATGCGTCGCTCTTCAGCCTCTTTCCTTAACTTTTCCTCCTCCTTTTTCCTTGCCTCCTCAGCAGCTTTTCGTTTAGCCTCTTCCTCCTCTTTGCGTTTTTGTGCCTCCGCAATAATACGCTGTTTTTCCTCCTCAGCCTTTCGGGCTTTTTCTTCGGCCTCCTTTCTCTTTTTCTCCTCGGCTAACTTCTTGTTTTCATTTTCAATCTCCTTAAGCACTTTAAGAGAATAATCGGTATCGTAGGTAAAGTCTCTTATATCCCATGCATACATTATCTTTGCAACAGGATTGGCATACTCCTTAATAACGTCCTCACTCTGTTTTTCAAGAACCACATCAAATCCGGTCATTTGCTGAATATCCTTACGAAATGTTTCAGGAACCCGGGTATCAATCAAAATCTTTTTAGTGATATAGCCAGGTTTCTCAAAAACTATGATGTACTCGGAGTTATACTCAAGAATAAAATCAAAAACCCCTTTATTGTTAACCGAAATGGTTCGAACTACATTTCCGTTTTGGGTTACCGTTACCTTTGAACCCTGTAAATCGCCCTTTTTAATTATTAGCCGAGCCGACACCTGTAATCCCTGCTGTGCAATGGCCGATAGGCTATATAAGGAAATAAATGATATTGTAAGAATTGCCTTTGATATTAGTGATTTCATGAGCGACATATTCAGCATTTTCAGTCAAAGCAATTGCAAAATAAAAAGTTCTAACAAATTAAGTAAAAATATTTGAAAGTGATACGTATAAATTGACTAATGGGTTCGACATTTTGTAATAATCCTTGTTTTCCGTTTTGTATCCGATGCTATTATATCGAAGAATTCATTAGTATACCAAATTAACTCATTTCTTTGTTTCTGGGGCAAATAGTAAAACGTAGTGATAGTATAGTTTATTGTATCTTTTAAGTTAAGGAAATAGTTGAAGGCATCAGCAAACTGCTGTTCCGGCTTACAATAGCCATTAAAGTGTCGCTCTTTAACCGATTTTATGGGTAGATGCTCAGCAGGAAGCGCATAGGGAGCATCAACAAAACCCGAAAAGTCGAAATCAAAAGGAACGGGAATGGATGGGGCATAGGGTTCGGGCTCAATTAGGGTGATATTATGCAATGCCTTTATTGACCAATCGATATGGCCAATCATGTACTGAAAAATGGCCATCCTATTGTAGTTGTAGCTATTGCATGCATTTGGGTGAGTGTTTTTAGCATCCCTTACCTCTCCTCCTAATCTTCTTGATAGTATTTCTACCGGTTCAATTACAAAGGCATACGACGTTGTCTGGTTGCCATAGTACTTATCTACCATTTTTAATCTTAAAAGCCTCACTCTATAGGAATAGAGCGAAATAATTTGATAAAGCTTGTAAACAAGGTATTCCTTAAGGACTAACTCCTTGTGCCTGCTAAAATTTTGGCATGGTACCACTAACTTTAACTTTTCAATGCCCTCAAAAATGGAATTGGATGTCTCTTTTGGTTCAAATTTTAAGAGTAATGAAGGTTAGGTACAGTTTGATGCTTTTCTTCGAAAATTCCTTTAGTTTTCATAGCTACCTCTAGGTCTCATCGCTACAGGAATATTAATTGTAACGCCACTTTGGTCCATGTAGTTTAAATATCCTATTTGGTACGATAGATTTTAGCCTCTGGTGGCAAATACTTGTTCAATACCAAATTCAAGTTTAACATCCAGCAATGCGCTCACGGAAATAGTAATGCAACTTGAATTTTTTTTGTATGTGGGTAATTATCTATTTTTGTGAATAACTAATAAAGGTTATTATGGATATTCACACGCCAATTGTAATTAACGGAATAAATATTAAAAACCGTGTTGCTTTGCCACCCATTGTTAACGTTGGATGGTCCAACCCCGATGGAATGGTAAGCAGCAAGCATATTGCACATTACGAACGTATTGCAAAGGGCGGCACTGGATTAATTATTGTTGAAGCTACCTGTGTCAATCCCACTGGTAGAATTTTCAAGTACCAGTTAGGCATTTGGGACGATAATCATATTGAAGGACTTGCTAGAATTGCTGAAGCTGTTCACAAGCACGACACCAAGGTTCTTATTCAGCTACACCATGCTGGACTTACCACACGGAAAGCGGTTGCCGAAAAAGCCTTCGGTCCATCCGTTGACCCTGAAAACAACCGCTCAGTAGAGCTTACGCAAGAACAAATAGATGGTCTGGTTAATAGTTTTGTGAGTGCAGCCCGGAGGGCCCACCTTGCCGGTTTCGATGGTGTTGAACTGCATGGTGCCCATGGCTATCTGCTAAACCAGTTTGCCTCATCGGCAATTAACCACCGCACCGACGAGTATGGAGGCAGCCATGAGAACAGGCTTCAATTTGCACATCAAATCATTAAGGGCATACGTGAGGTTGCACCACCTTCGTTCATTATTGGGTACCGCATGGCCGGTTGCTCTCCTACCCTTACCGATGGCATTGAAATTGCCAAGTTGCTCCAGGACTACGGTGTTCATTACCTGCATGTATCGCATGGTGGCGAAAAGGGAATAAACCCATCGGTTCCCAATGGCTTTGCATTCAACCATGTTGTTTACATGGGTACCGAGGTGAAAAAACATGTAACCGTTCCCGTAATGGTAGTTAACCAAATAAAATCGCCCGAAAGGGCAAATATGCTTCTAAGCAATGGTTTAGCCGATACGGTAGCCATTGGACGCGACATGCTCACCGACCCCGACTGGGTTGCCAAGGCAAAAACAGGCGAGGCAATAAACCTTTGTGTTGATTGCCAGCCTCGCTGCAAGCGCTACACCAAACCGGAATTGTGCCCACTGGCGGAGTAAGTAGAGGGAAGGATAAAGGGTAAAGGATAAAGGGTAAAAGTTAAAAGTTAAAAGTTAAAGCGTAAAGAGCCTGTTATGCGTTAATGATTAAAAGTAAAAGGTGTTTGGTGCTATGAAAAATCCTAATATTTGGTAATCAGTTATATATATAAACAATGCGTATTATTTTGTAATTAATATCAACCATCAACTGTCAACTTTCACTCATCAACCATTAACTTTCCATCTGCGCCATCCATGTTCCATTTCATTTAGCGAACAACGGACAGCGCTCTGTAGATATTTTCCCAGCCCTTTAAACTAATCTCTGTTCAAGTTAAATTCCCCTGCTTTAAGTCGCTTTAAATAGCCTTCGGCCTCGGCTTTCATTACTGGGAATAAAAGCAGTAGCGCTATCAGGTTTGGAATGCTCATAAAGGTGATAACCATATCCACAAAGTGCCAAACCAAATCGATACCCCAAACCGAACCAAAGAAAACAAATAGGGTAAAAACGTAGTAGTAAGGTTTTATTGCCTTGTCACCAAAAATATACTGGGCAGTTCTGGTTCCATAGTATGACCAACTTATGATGGTTGAAAAGGCAAAGAGCAACAAGCTTATAGCTACCATATGGTGTGCAAAAAAACCTAATCCGATTTCTCTTAAACCTTCCTGAAAAGCAGCCACTGTCATGCCAACTCCCTTTATTGCACCATCTGCACTCCAAACGTCAGTAAGTAAAATTACCAGGGATGTTATGGTGCAAATCACCAATGTGTCGATGAAAGGTTCAAGCGAAGCCACAAACCCCTCGCGCATGGGGTACGGTGTTTTAGCAGCAGCATGTGCCATAGGCGCTGAGCCCTGCCCGGCCTCATTGGAGAATAAACCCCGGCGAACACCCCAAACTATGGTCATAAAAAAGGTAGAGCCAACAAATCCTCCTGTTGCTGCATGTCCTGTAAAAGCACTTTTAACAATAAGAGCAAGCTGGGCAGGTACATCGGAAATATGAACACCAATTACAATTAATGCCGATGTTATGTAAACAACCGCCATAAAAGGTACCAACCTCGATGTTACATTTGCAATACGTTTTAGTCCACCAACCACAATAAGAAAAACTAAAGCCGATAGGGTTAGTCCTGTGTAAAGTACTGGAATATTGTAGCTTTTGTTTAGCACATCGGAAATGGAATTGGCTTGGGCCATGTTTCCAGTTCCAAATGAACAAAGAATTCCGGCAAAGGCAAAGACAACAGCTAGCCGTTTAGCCCACACACCAAGTTTTTCTTTCAAACCAAGTTCTATATAATACATCGGCCCTCCCGATACAGTGCCATCGGCATTGATTTTACGATACTTTTGGGCAAGTGTACACTCTACCATTTTTAGCATCATACCAAAGAATCCAGTAACCCAAAGCCAAAAAATGGCACCAGGTCCCCCATAGTATATGGCAAGAGTAACCCCAACTATATTACCCGTCCCAACAGTTCCCGATAGAGCAGTGGTTAACGCCTTGAAATGGCTAACATCGCCAGTATCGCTTTTTTTGCTATACCTTCCTCGAACCAGGTCGATGGCATGTTTAAAATGGCTAATTTGCAAAAATTTAAGGCGAATAGAGTAGTAAATTCCTGTAGGAACAAGTAGGGCTAATATCAGATAACCCCCAACATACTCGTTGTAAAGCTGAATAAAATAATCGAAATTTTCCAGAAAAGAGTTCATGGCTTTGGTTTAGTTTAGATTACCATGCAAAAATAGAAAAAACAAGAACCTGCCAAAGAAGAGACAGGTTTATTGTTAATTAGTTTAACCGAAATTAGTCACTAGAAACAAGGTGTGTAAATTTTCTTGTGTTTCTATTGACCAATCTCGATTTAAAATGATTTCCTGTTTACATATCATTGTTGTATGGCAAACTAAAAAAGTGGTATATGTTTGCACATAGCAATCTCATAATCAGATGGCATTTATTGTTTTCAAAAGCAAGCCTCCTGTATTGCGATGAAAATCGATTATCGGTTTTTTGGTTTGTTCTCTTGCTCGGCAAAGTCAATATTTCGCTAAGCAAGGTTAGTTAATTCACGCTGATTACTTTAGGTTAATCCATTAAACCATTTGCCATAATGGTCCAAAGCGCTTACCTTTGCATTAAATTTCGCTTACCATTGCATTAAATTTTAAGTTTTAATTTTTTAAAAGAACTTTTGGTACGTGCAGTTTTTACTGATATGTTACATGCTTAGAACCATGTTAGAGTTGTACAATACATGACATTTGATACCAAGCAAACCATAGTGGCCATTGCCACACCGCCCGGTATGGGTGCCATAGCGGTTATCAGGCTTAGCGGCAGCAGTGCCATTGAAATTACCGATAAGGTATTCAGCCCTGCCAGGCAGGGTAAAAGACTGCGTAACCAAAAAGCCTACACCATACACTACGGTTCAATTATGGATGGTGACCGCGAGGTGGACCAGGTGCTGGTAAGCCTTTTCAGGGCGCCACACAGCTACACGGGTGAGGATGTGATTGAAATTTCGTGCCACGGTTCCACTGTTATCCAACAGCAATTGCTTGAGTTGCTTGTGCGCCATGGCGCACGGCTTGCACAACCCGGAGAGTTTACCCTACGGGCATTTATGAATGGAAAGATTGACCTGTCGCAGGCCGAGGCCATTGCCGACCTAATTGCATCGACCAGCGAGACAGCCCGCCGAGTTGCGCTAAACCAGATGCGTGGGGGTATATCGAACAAGCTTACTGAGCTCCGTAATGAGCTGCTCAGGTTCACTGCCCTTGTTGAACTGGAACTCGATTTCAGCGAGGAGGATGTTGAATTTGCCAACCGCCATGAACTGGAAACGCTGGTAAACAATATCATTTCGGAAATCGATAAGCTATCGGCATCGTTTAGCCAGGGCAATGCTATTAAAACAGGCATTCCGGTTACCATTGCCGGAAAACCCAATGTGGGCAAATCGACACTGCTGAACCGTTTACTGAACGAGGAAAAGGCTATTGTATCGGAAATAGCAGGCACTACCCGCGATGCCATTGAGGATACAATCCACCTGGGCGGAATTAATTTCCGCTTTATCGATACTGCGGGGCTGCGCCAAACCAGCGATACCATTGAGAGCATAGGCATTGAGCGAGCTTTTGCCAAAATTGAAAAAGCACGCATAGTGCTTTACATTGCCGATGCCCAAAACGATACCCCTGAAATAGTTGATGAGGTTGACAGCTTTGTTGCAAAAATTACGCCCTCGCAAAGCTTGATCGTGCTGGTGAACAAGGAGGATCAATCGAGCCAAAGCCATGTTGATGAGATTTTAACGGCCTTAGCAAGTAAGGAATTTAATGCGCTTGCCATTTCGGCAAAAGCAGGACATAATATTGAGCAACTACAGCAACTACTAATAGCCATTGGTAAGGCCGATATGCCCGAAAACGAGGACGTGGTGGTAACCAATATCAGGCATTACAATGCCTTGCAATCGGCACGGACAAGCTTACAGCAGGTACTAAACGGTTTGCATGCAAACCTTAGTGGCGATTTGCTTGCCATTGATATTCACCAGGCCATCGATTATTTGAGCGAGATTACTGGGGAAATATCAAATGACGAGATTCTGGGCTTTATCTTCTCAAAGTTTTGCATCGGAAAATAACCGCCACAAAATAAGCAAATAAAAAACCAATATAAAACCCACGCTAATCCCTGTATAAAGGGCTTTTTTGTTGCTTTATTGTTAATAAATATTTTGCGATATTATTTGTTTGTAAGGTACAAATTTGTACCTTTATTGTACCTTAAACAAGCGAGGTACAAAAATGGAAGGTTTAGCCTTTTTTATTTTGCACTTATTTGCACTTAAGTAAACTTAATTGCATTAGGAAATTAATTCACTTTAACCGTAATTCCACTAAAACCGGCAAGTGGTCCGATGGGAACCTCTGCCTAAAGGCATCATCGATATGGGCATGTCTTAAAATATCAACTTTGCTGCTATCAACAAAACAATAGTCAATCCTATCGGTTAGCGGGCTGTTATAGTCGAAGCCGTTCCAGGTACCTACCGGGCCATAGTGTCCAATGGGCGATAAGTTGTAGGTATCGGCATATACCGAGGCAATTATGGAAATGGTACTATCGGTAGGGATCATGTTGAAATCGCCGGTTACCAATACCGGTATGCTATTGGCAATGGTTGCAATCCGATTTAACAGCAGTTTGGCTGAGTTTTGTCGAGCAACCTTGCCCACATGGTCGAAATGGGTGTTGAACATTGCAAAGGTTTTAGCACTGTTCCTATCCTTGAATATTGCCCACGAACAAACCCGTTTACAGGCTGCGTCCCAACCAAGCGATGGGGCGTCCGGAGTTTCTGACAACCAAAAGGTTCCGGTGAACTGCAACTGGAAACGTTGAGCCCGATAGATTATGACCGAGTACTCGCCCAGTGTATCGCCATCGTCGCGGCCAACGCCCACGTATTCGTAACCATCGAGCATGCTCATTATATCGCGTAGCTGATGATGTAGCGCCTCCTGCACGCCTAGCAGGTCAACTCCGTAAAACTTAACCATCTGTGCTACGTACTCCTTTCGGTTAGGCCAAGCATTCAGGCCATCGTCAGGATTATCGAACCTAATGTTATAGGATATCAACCTAATACTATCATTTTCATTGGGCTTGCAGCTAACCAAAAAAAACAAACCAACAATAAGGGTAGCAACGATTAACCTGAATAGTAGTTTATTTCTCATGTTGGATAGAATATTTCAATTTATTCTGATAAAAATACATCTATTTTATTCCATTTTTCCACAATAACTTGATTTTTTATTAGGTTCGTTTGTATATTGTGATGCTTATTGTGATTTCAAATGATAAGATTTATCCTTAACCAGAAACTGGTAAATACCGACTGTAATCCGGGAATGAGCCTGTTGGATTTTATTCGATATGAGGCTAACCTACCTGGAACAAAGATAGGCTGTCGCGAGGGCGATTGCGGAGCATGTACCGTGCTAATTGGTGAATTAGTCAACGGAAAGGTTAATTACCACAGCGTTACCTCATGCCTTTACCCGCTAATCAATGCCCATGGCAAGCATGTAGTCACCATTGAGGGCGTAAACCTTAGCAACACGTTAACCCCCGTTCAACAGGCCATGGCCGACCATGCTGCAACCCAATGCGGATTTTGCACCCCAGGCTTTGTGATGTCGTTTACTGCATTTTGCATGAACCCCACAGAGCCAACCACCGAAAGGGCAATTGAAGCAGTAGCAGGTAATATTTGCCGATGCACCGGATACAAATCCATTGAACGTGCAGCCAGCGATATAGCCCGCCTGATGAGCAATAAAAACGTTGCCGACCCCATTGGTTGGCTTGTAGGTAAAGGCTATCTACCCGAATACTTTCTGGAAATTCCCCAGAAACTTCAAAATATCGATGTATTTGAAGTAGATAATGGTAACCACACCCAGCTAATTGCCGGTGGAACCGACCTAATGGTTCAGCGTCCCGATGCCATTTACGACCAAAAAGTGAAATCGACCCTAAATGAACTACCCAGGGGAATCACCATAAAAGATTGTACCTGTACCATAGGTGGTGCAACCAGGGTGACCGACCTTTTGGCATCGGCTGAGCTTACATCGCGTTTCCCGCAATTAAAGGAATACCTGATGCTGGTTTCATCGGAGCCCATAAGAAATATGGCAACCATTGCCGGTAACATTGTAAATGCCTCGCCAATAGGCGACTTATGTGTGATGCTTTTGGCTTTAAACGCTCAGGTTACTTCCGTTATCGATGGCAAATCGCGCCAGCAACCCCTAAATGAGCTATTTGCCGGCTATAAGCAGCTAAATTTAAAACCCGGTGAGGTTATTCAGTATATCACCTTTGAGCTACCCAAAACCGCTACCCTATTCAGCTTTGAAAAGGTGAGCAAACGAAAATACCTTGATATTGCAAGCGTTAACAGCGCAATGCTTATTGAAATCGAGAATGGGAAGATAAAAAAATGCCGCCTTTCGGCGGGTGGCGTTGCCCCTATTCCTTTATACCTTCATAGAACATCAAATCACCTTACTGGGAATGAACTCAACGCCGATACTGTAACCCAGGTAGCAGCAATAATGCAGGAAGAAATATCACCCATCAGCGATATTCGTGGAGCAGCTGAATATAAACGACTGCTGCTAAGGCAGCTATTTTTGGCACATTTGCAAAAGTTCTTGGGTGATCGGTTTGATCAGGTTTTTAAAAAGTTATAGCGATGAAAAACATCGATACCATAGGTCACGTTACAGGAAAATCGGTTTACCTCGATGATATCCCAACCATAGCTGGTACCCTGCATGCTGCCATTGTTGGCTCAGCCATAGCGCATGGCAGAATAGTTAAGGTTGATTTGGAAGAAGCCCTGAAACTTGATGGTGTGGAAAAAATCATCATGTATAGCGATATTCCGGGCGAGAATCAGATTGGCGGGATAATTGAGGACGAAACCCTACTTGCTGAGCATGAGGTTCACTACCAGGGACAACCCATAGCGGTGGTTATTGCCCAAACCGAACGTATAGCCCGAAAAGCAGCGCTGCTGGTTCGGATTGATTACGAGGAACTGGAACCGGTTACCGACCCGCGCGTGGCAAAGGAAAAGGGTTTGCTTCTGATTCCGCCCCGAACATTCAGCATGGGAAATCCCGGAGAAGTTTGGAGCAAGTGCAAGTATGTAGTTGAGGATAGAGTAGAGATTGGCGGACAGGAACACCTTTACATCGAGACACAGGGAGCATATGCCTATCCGGTTGAAGGAGGTTATATCAAGGTTCACTCATCAACCCAAGGCCCTACGGCCGTTCAAAAAACCGTGGCACGTATTTTAGGGTTACCCATGAACCTCATTGAGGTTGATGTAGTTCGGCTTGGTGGTGGTTTTGGAGGCAAGGAAGACCAGGCCTCAGAGTTTGCCTCTATGGCCGCACTTGCCGCTCACATTACCGGTAAACCGGTAAAACTTGTTCTACCCCGCCACGATGATATGCGAATGACTGGCAAACGCCACCCTTATAGCGGCGATTTCAAAATTGGACTAACTGACGACCTCAAGATTTTAGCCTTTGAAACCACCCTTTACCAGAATGGTGGTGCCACAGCCGACCTTTCGCCAGCCATTATGGAACGAACGCTGTTCCATTCCACGGGATCGTATTTTATTCCCAACACCAGGGTTACTGTTTACAGCTGTAAAACCAATCTACCTCCCAATACTGCCTTCCGCGGTTTTGGTGGGCCACAGGGCATGTTTGTCATTGAAAGCGCCATAGCTAAGGCTGCCGAGACCATTGGCGTTAATGCTATTGAGATTCAAAGGGCCAACCTGCTCAACGAGAACGATGAGTTCCAGTACGGGCAAAAGGCCGAAAACGTAAACGCCCGTAAATGCTTTGCACTTGCATCGGAAAAGTTTGACCTTGAGAATCTTCGTAAATCCATTGTGAATTACAACCAAAACAACAAGTACAGCAAAAGGGGTCTGGCTGTTATGCCGCTCTGCTTTGGCATATCGTTTACCAACACAGCAATGAACCAGGCCCGCGCCCTGGTGCATATATACCAGGATGGAAGCGTTGCCGTGAGCACCGGAGCCATTGAGATGGGACAAGGGGTGAACACCAAAATGGCACAGGTAGCATCCATTCTGTTAGGGATTGATATTAGCCGGGTGAAGATTCATTCTACCAATACCACAAGGGTTGCAAACACCTCGCCAACGGCTGCCAGTAGCGGTGCCGACCTGAACGGCAATGCACTACGAATAGCCATTGCTGCCCTAAAAAAACGATTGTTTAAAGTAGCCGCTGAGCTACTGGATTGCAGCGATGATGAGCTAACCATTGAAAACGAAACGGTTATTCGTAACGGTGAACCCACAGCCCTGAAATGGAACGAGTTGGTTAAAAAGGCACACCTGAAAAGGGTTGCGCTAACTGAGAACGGTCACTATACCACTCCGGTTATCTACTTTGATAAAACCAAGGAAAAAGGCCACCCATTTGCCTACCACGTTTACGGCACAGGAATAGTTACCGTAACCCTTGACTGTATAAGGGGAACCTATACGGTTGATGACGTATATATAGTCCATGATTTTGGTAACAGCATAAACCCCCTTATTGACCTTGGGCAGGTTGAGGGTGCTGTAGTGCAAGGGATAGGATGGCTAACCCTTGAGGAGTTGGCCTATGACCCCAAAGGCCGATTACTATCGAACAGCCTATCAACCTACAAGGTACCCGATATACATTTTGCGCCTAAGAGTATTCAGTGCATACCGCTCCCCACTACCGGCCCCGAACTGGCAGTGCTACGGTCAAAAGCCATTGGCGAACCGCCATTTATGTACGGCATAGCGGCCTACTTCGCTATTCAAAACGCCATTAAGGCGTTTAATCCCATCCACCGCATTCAGTTCAGCTCACCCCTAACACCCGAAAAGGCGCTGATGCAGCTGTGTCAAGGGAGTAGTGTTTAGTGTTTCGATGATTTCAACCATCAGCTATCAACTAAATAACTATCTCAGTGCTGCACAGGGTTTACACGGTATTACACATTGAAAATCAAGATAATTTGCGTCATCAGCGTTCCATTAAAATCACTATCAACAAACAACGAACAACGAAAATTACACTCACAAGGAAATTGCTCAAATACAAGTCAAGCAAAACATTTTATATCCAAACGCTTACTGTTAATCAGTTTTTTACTTTCTATTGATGATTTATGGTTGGTTTTGTAAATTTACATTTGAAATAAAACACCACTTTTTTATATTGTCAATCACTACTGACCGATTAAAATTTCAGAAAAAATAGGGCTACCGCCACAAGGTTTCGCCCTAATGTTGTAAGTTTTTTTATTACTAAAAAAATTGCAATATGGGCAAA
>DSBV01000055.1 GCA_011045955.1 Bacteroidales bacterium
TCGTGCCGAATGGCTGCAATGGGAAGTATGAAATCGCCTACGTTATTCTTTTTTTTCAGACCGCCACATTTGCCAAGGAAAAGCACTGCTTTGGGTTTTACCGCGCTTAACAAATCCATGATGGTTGCAGCATTGGGACTTCCCATACCAAAATCTATCATGGTTATTCCATTTGCAGTGGCACAGGGCATATTGACATTAGGGTTTACTATGGGAACGTTGAAATAGCTTGCAAAAAATTCGAGGTATCCCCTAAAATTGGTCAAAAGGATATGGGACCCAAAATCTTCAAGTGCTTGCCCGGTATACCTTGGCAACCAGTTCTCTACAATTTCTTCTTTTGTCTTCATACCAACGCATTTAAAATTTTATCGACAAGTATATTTTGGCAAAGATACGGCTTAACGATCAATCTAAAAATAGTGTTTTTAAACATACTTAACAAAAGTGATGTGCTATTTTGGTGAAATTTTCTAATAAAGGCTAATGATTACCATCTTGTTTTGGCAGGCAAAAACGTTAGCAAAGCCTCGGGTGATTTAAAATTTTTTAATTTTGCTGCATGAGCACAGCTAATGGAAGTTCACTTAACTTTCCCACCTACCGTTTCCGGGTAAAACAGGAAAATGGTAACCGCTATATATTTGATGTAATCCGAAAAAAATTCATTGCACTTACCCCAGAAGAATGGGTTCGGCAGCATTTAATTAGCTACCTGATAACCAATTTAAACCTGCCAACAGGATTAATAGGTGTTGAGGTGGGTTTCTCATTCAATAGTATAAACCATAGAGCCGATGTAGTAGTCTATAACCGACGAGGTGCTCCAATTCTGCTTGCAGAATGTAAAGCGCCTGTCGTGGAAATTACCAACGAGGTTGTTGACCAAATATGTAGGTATAACTATGCGCTGAATGCTGAATATTTATTGATAACGAATGGATTAAAACATTTGACTTTGCAGTTTTCTAGTGCCAAAGGATGGATAACCCTTGATGGCTTCCCTGAACTAATGAATAAAATATAACTAGGATATGAGTAACCTTGAAAAGCATTTTGAGCAATTTCGGAAAAACATTGTAGGTATCGATACTACTTATAAAACCATTTATGGCGATCAGAAACTAATATATGCTGATTGGATTGCCAGTGGCAGGCTATACAGACCCATTGAGGAAAAAATGCTTCACCTTTTTGGCCCAATGGTTGCCAATACTCATACCGAGAGTAGCTTTACCGGAAAATTTATGACCGAGGCTTACCACTATGCCCTGAAAGAGATTAAACGTCATGTAAATGCTGGCCCGGATGATGTTATTGTCACCTCAGGATTTGGCATGACCTCATCAATCAATAAATTTCAAAGAATACTTGGCCTTAAGAACAAAAGCTTTGTATTCCAAAACCCCAAGGAAAGGCCGGTTGTTTTTGTTACACACATGGAGCATCACTCCAACCAAACATCGTGGTACGAAACCATTGCTGAGGTTGTGGTGGTTGAACCCGATAAGGATCTTTTGGTATTGCCACTAAAACTCCGTGAAACGCTGGAACGATATAATGATAGACCTATGAAAATAGGTTCATTTAGCGCCTGCAGCAACGTTACTGGAATTAAAACCCCTTACCATGATCTTGCCAAAATTATGCACGAAGCTGGCGGTTTATGCTTTGTGGATTTTGCAGCATCGGCTCCATACGTAAATATTAATATGCACCCTGCCGATCCCATGGAGCGTTTAGATGCCATTTTCTTTTCGCCCCATAAGTTTCTGGGTGGCCCTGGAGCCTCAGGCGTCCTCATTTTTAACTCAAACCTTTACAAGAACCGCGTACCCGACCAGCCTGGAGGCGGAACAGTTGACTGGACAAACCCTTGGGGTGAATACAAGTATGTCGATGATATTGAACGGCGCGAGAATGGCGGCACACCGGGTTTCTTACAGGCAATCCGGAGTGCATTAGCCGTAAAGCTAAAAGAACAAATGGGGGTTGAGAATATTGAAAAACGCGAAGAGGAGCTTGTGCACCTTGCCTTTGAAAGGTTGAAGAAGATTCAAGGACTTCACATTTTGGCCGATAATTGCATAAATCGCATTGGAGCAATCTCATTCTATATTGATAATTTACACTACAACCTAATTGTCACCCTACTGAGCGAGCGCTATGGCATACAAATGCGTGGAGGGTGCGTATGCGCAGGCACTTACGGACATTTTTTGCTAAATGTAGGCAAGGAGCAATCGCATCGGATTACTGATTTAATCAATAAAGGCGACTTATCGGAAAAACCCGGATGGGTTCGATGGTCGCTACATCCTACCACAACCAATGCCGAAGTAGAATATATTGCAAATGCTTTAGAGGAGATTGCCGCAAACGGGAAGGAATGGCAAAACGATTATACGTACTGCAAGCATACCAATGAGTTCTGCAATAAAAAACCTGAAGCAGCAATACTCTGGAAAAATGTAGAGGATCACTTTCAACTTTAACCAATAAGGCTGAACCTATCGCCAGATAAAACCTTTTAACTCATGGGCAGGCGAGGCTTTGGGTTTAACAGCTGAAGTAAAACCTCGTCCTCCCATCCCTTTAGGGTTTTCAACCAATCCTTTTTTACGCCAACCATCACAAAACCAAGGTTCTCAAACAGACGTAAACTAATAACGTTACTTGCCGACACGTTTGCGTAAAGCTGGTTTAGCTGAAGCACCTCAAAGGCATACCGGACAAGTACGTTTAAAGCTTTAGTGGCATAGCCTTTTCGCCGGTCTTCGTTTTTGGCAATCAAAACACCAACGCCTGCCCGTAAATGGTATGGATCAAAATCGAATAAATCAACCAAACCAACCGGAACATTCATAAGCGAATTCTGGTCCTTTGCCTCAATTATCAGCCGTAGCTGTTTGGATTCCCAAATGTCTAAATGCGATGTCTCAATATACTTTTTGAGTAGATACTTTGAGAAAGGGGTAAGCGTATTGCTAACCTTCCAGATTTCCATGTTGTTCTCCCAGCTGTAAAGCAAATCAACATCCTCTGGTTCAGGGGCACGGAGCTTTACAACGTTGTTTTCTAAAATATTACCCTCCATTACCTTTTCTCAAGTTTAACCAGAATTGCATTGGGGAAACCTATTGAGTTTACCTTTTCAAGCATCTCGGTAGCCTTGGCTTTCTCGTTAAAGGCCCCAAAATAGTAGCGGTATAACCCGTCGTTGCCTACCTCCTCGGTTACGTATAGACCCCGGAAAAAGTCAAGCGTTAAGGGTATCTCGCTGGTGGCAACAAGAATGGTAAAAACGCTTTGTTTTGTTATTAGATTTTTCTGAAAAGCAGCTACAAGGCGTTTAAGTTCAACCTCGTTAACCAGAACAGCCCTTGATGCACCCATATCAATAATGGTGTTGAGATGCTCAATGGCATCGGCCTTTGACTTGTACACATCCATACAAACCAAACGACGCGACCCAATAACAAACTCACGCAGGTTGATGTTGAACTTCCTTTCAATGGCTTTGATTAGATCAGGAGAAATAGAATCGTCGATAGGTGCAAGCACTATGGTATAGTTTTGGGATTGAGGCTTGAGGTGTTCTGGAACATCAACAAACTCAATTTTCAGGTTCTTGTTTGAGTTAAACACCCTTATGCTGGCGCGCCGGTTTAGCTTACGGCCATTGGGATTATCGGAACCATCGGGGTTGGTATTAGCGGCAAAGCTTACCAATGAGCCCATACCCCTTACCACAAATCGTTTTTCGTCAATTCCCTTATTAACCAGGTACTCAACTACGGCGTTTGCCCTACGGGCCGAAAGCATGAGATTGTACATGGGTGAGCCCTTGCTGTCAGTATGACCAATCACCTCGATATACAAGTCGGGATAATCAGTCATCAGCTTGTAAACCTTTTCAAGTTCAAACTGTGCATCGCGTTTCAGCTCGTAGCTGTCAAAGTCGAAAAGTACATAGTTGAACCGAATCACCTCCTCTTTGGTTATTGGCTTAGCATCAAGGTTGATATCTAAAAGATACTTTTCCTGGTTATAGGTGGCGGGTATGTGAAGTTGTAGTGGGTTCATTACGTAAAATTGGCTGGTAGCCTCAAGGGAGTATCTGCCAGGCTTAATTGCAACGCTGTAAGTTCCATCGCTTAAGGGTAAAGCCATGGAAATAAGGTTGTTTGCAGTGTCTTTAACTAAAATGGCGATACTGTCAGATTTAATATCTGCATTATCAGAGAGATTAACCTTGCCAAACAGTTCAATCTCACGTGAGATACTGGGGTAGATGTTTACCTTGTAAAGTTCATAAAACGTAGATTGATTTGAAATGGCCATTGGCATCACGCCAGATAGGGAATCGAGGGGGAAAAAGTAAAACTCATCGTCAGGAGTATTAAACGGGTAACCAAGGTTTATGGGCATGGACCAGGAATTCCCGTCAATCATACGGCTGCAAAAAATATCGAATCCGCCCATGCTGTTATGCCCCTGCGAGGCAAAGTAAAGCGTTCGTCCGTCGGGGCATACTATTGGCGACTCCTCATTGTAGGGGGTATTGATTTGCGGGCCAAGGTTTACCGGGGTGCTCCATTTGCCATTGGGCTGCAAGCTGGACATGTAAATATCGGTTCCGCCGTAACCGCCTTTCCGGTTCGAAACAAAATACATCTGTTTGCCGTCGGCCGATAGCGACGCAAAGGTTTCCCAATCCTTTGAGTTAATTGGGGCAGGCATTTTTTTTACGGGTTGCCACTTATCGCCTACCAGCGTTGAGTAGTATAGGTTGCCCGAAGTTACTTCATTGACAAAAAGAATCAAGTAATCGCCAGTGTAGTTAAGTGCGGTAGTATAAAGTTCGCCCTCAACCCTAAGATCAAGTGTAATATTCCTTGGCGAACTCCACTTGCCATCGATCCACCGGGAATAATATACTGCTGTATAGAATTTTTCCTTAACCGTGAATACCATGGTTTGCCTATCGCCCGATATTACGGGGTAATTGCAATTCTTATTCCTGTCGGGGAACAGGTCGATATGCTCGGTTTTCATTACAATAGGCCTCGAAATGAAATTGCGAGCTACCTCGCATGCCTTTATCTGCTGGTTAACATAATCGAGGTTGTAAACATCTTTCACATCAATATTGTCCTTAAATTTTTGAAAAGCCAGTAGGGCATTGTCAAATCTAAAATTTACCATGTATGCTTGCCCCAGGTAAAAATAGGTTTGAATGGGCGCAGCAGTCTCGCGGTAATACCCTTCACGGTATTTAGGATTTACATTCTTCGTTGCTTTCTCAAGGTATGGTATGGCATTTTCCTTTAGCCCAGGAATGTTTAGGTAACACATACCTATCTTGTAAAGGATATTGGAATTGGTAGAATCTTGCTGGTATAGGCTCTGGTATAGAGGGAGTGCTTCCTTGAAGTCTTGAAGAAAGAAGTAATACTCTGCATCGCTAAAGATTTGCTTAAAACTTTCCTGAGCCTTAACCTCGCTAACTGTTAAACTAAGAATTAATGGCAGTGCGATTAATGCCTTAATAAACTTTTGCTTTACCATACTTTGCAACCAATTGCATTAAACTTTTAAATCATCAAATAAGCAAATTTAGCATTTATTAACTAAATAAACTAATGTTCAATGTAATAATGAAAAAAATATTGAAAAAGGCTGCCTGATGCGGGGCAGCCTTAAAGCGTTAATGAATAATGAGAATCTATACTTCCCAGGTGTCGCCACTATTCAGTAAATCGTCAACCGATTTAATCTTAGCGGTTTTCATCACCTCCAGCACTTGGTCGCGTACGTTATCGTCGTAGGTGGAATCCTTCACATTGCGGATCACGCCTAAGGCAACAGGGAAATCGGGGTACTCCATATTAGCAAGCATCATGTGAATGCCAGGATTTGGGTTGTAAGCATCGTGTACCAGAATATCGTCCATGGTAAACCCACCCTGGCCAATAGTAACCACTTTCAAGCTTAGCCCGCTAAGGATCAGTCCCTTATCCCTATTTTTCCCGAATATCATCTTTTCGCCATGGCGTAGAACAATCACTCTATCGTCGCGATATTCACGGTCAGTTATGTAATTGTAAGCACCATCGTTAAAGATAACACAATTCTGAAGTATTACTACAACAGACGTTCCATCGTGCTTAGCTGCTTCTAACATCACCTCGGCAGTTAATTTGACGTCAACATCAAGCGAGCGGGCAAAAAATTTACCCTGAGCGCCAATAACCAATTCGCCTGGTCGGAAGGGGTGCTCAACGGTTCCAAATGGCGAAGTTTTAGTGATTGCACCTAGTGGTGAAGTTGGCGAGTACTGTCCCTTGGTTAAGCCGTAAATCTGGTTATTGAAAAGTAAAATATTGATATCGATGTTACGCCTAACGGCATGGATGAGGTGGTTACCACCAATTGCAAGGGCATCGCCATCGCCCGTAACCAGCCATACGCTCAGATTTGGGTTTGCCACCTTAACGCCGGTAGCAATTGCCGTTGCACGACCGTGTATGCCATGGAAACCAAAGGTATTAACGTAGTAGGGGAAACGACTTGAACAGCCAATGCCAGAAACAAATACGTAGCGTTCAAGGTTATACTTTAACTGCTTTGACACCTCAGGTAAGGCCTTTAGTACGGCATTCAGAATGGCATGGTTGCCACAACCCGGACACCAACGAACTTCCTGATCGCTCTTGAAATCCTGTGGGGTGTAATTCATGTATTGTTTTTCCATGGCTATTTGCCCTCCAAAATTTGGTTAAACTTTTCAACCAGTTCCACCACAGTGAATGGTAGACCCTGAACCTTGTTATACTGTAGGTAGTTGAATTGCTGGTAATTCATACGTAGGTGGTTTGCAAACTGCCCCATGTTTAACTCGCATACCACACGTTTCCTGAAACGGCTAAAAATATCGGCAACATTTTTAGGCATAGGGTTTATATAGTTGAAATGGCAAAGTGACACTTTTTTGCCCTTTGCGCGCATTTCCTGAACTGCATCGTACAAGTGGCCATAGGTACCGCCCCAGCCTATAACCAGTAGATCACCCTCCGCATCGCCTATTACTTGCTGCTCAGGAATGAACTCTTGAACACGCTGAACTTTAGCAGCACGGATATCGACCATTCGCTGGTGATTAATAGGATCGTGCGATACTGTACCTTTCAGGAAATCTTTTTCCAAGCCCCCTACCCTATGGGCAATACCTTTTTTACCTGGGAAAGCCCAACCGCGCGCTAAGCGTTTCTCGTCGCGGGCATAGGGCATATACCCTTCGGTTCCCTTAGGGACAATTGGAGGCTTTATGTCAGGATAATCTTTCATGCTTGGAATGCGCCATGGTTCAGAGCCGTTGGCAATGTAACCATCGGTTAAGAGTAGAACCGGGGTCATGTGTTCCATGGCTATTTTGCCTGCCATGAATGCAAAATCGAAGCAGTTGCTAGGGGTGCTGGCAGCTATAACCACCATGGGTGCTTCGCCATTACGTCCCCAAAGAGCTTGCATAAGGTCGGACTGTTCAGTTTTGGTAGGCAAACCGGTTGATGGACCTCCACGCTGTACGTCAACTATAACTAATGGTAACTCGGTCATCACGGCAAGACCTAAAGACTCAGATTTCAGAGAGAGCCCGGGACCTGAAGTTGTAGTTACCGCAAAGTTTCCGGCATAAGAAGCACCAATAGCTGTACAAATACCAGCTATTTCGTCCTCGGCTTGAAGGGTTTTAACACCCAAATCCTTTCGCTTGGCAAGTTCAATTAGGATGTCGGTAGCAGGAGTAATGGGATAGGAACCACAAAACAAAGGCAGCCCTGCCTTTTCGGCAGCAGCCATGAGTCCCCATGCTGTAGCAGTATTGCCATTGATGTTGCGGTATTTGCCTTTAGGTAGGGTTGATGCCTGCATCACCTTGTAGGTGCTGGCAATGGCTTGAATATTTGAGGCATAGTTATATCCATCGCGTAAAACTTTCTTGTTAGCCTCAATTACTTCGGGCTTTTTTGCAAATTTCTTTTCAAAAAATTTCTCAGTAAAATTTAATGGCCTACCGAATATGTGATAAACCACTCCCAAGGCAAACATGTTCTTACTACGGATGATGCTCTTATTGTCCAATCCGCTGTCCTTAAGGCTTTCCTTGGTAAGGCTTGTAATGGGAGCAAATATCACCTTGTAATCCTGCAGGTTTAACTCCGCTACTGCATCGAATGTTTTATAGCCGGCACGCTGGTAACCTTTTTCATTAAAATGATCCGCATCAACTATTATCATGCCTCCACGTTTAACCCACTTGGCATTGACTTTGAGTGCAGCTGGGTTCATGGCAACAAGCACATCGCAGTAATCGCCAGGGGTGTTTACTTTTTGGCTACCAAAGTGTACCTGAAATCCTGAAACACCCCCAATGGTGCCCTGTGGGGCACGTATTTCCGATGGGTAATCGGGGAAAGTGCTTACATCGTTTCCAAAAAGCGCCGATGCATCGGCAAACAGGGTTCCGGTAAGCTGCATGCCATCACCGGAATCACCTGAAAATCGAACAACAACCTCGTCCAGCTCTTGGACACTTTTTTGTTTATCCATAAAGATGTTGTTTTGTTTTTATAAAACACTCTAAAAGCAATTATGAAACTGATTTTCAGGGTGTTGTATTAATTAATAATTATTTATTTATGACACAAAATTAGGCTTTTTTATACACAGCAATCGTTTTAAAACATATTTTACGACATGTTTTTTTGGGTTTTTACCTTACCATAGCAAATGGGTATGGCTCACTTGGAGTACCCGGATATCATGGCGGCAATCCTATTGAAATGAGGGCCTTCCCAATAAATTTGTCCGCAACTGGAACATTGGAAAAAATCATTATAAATCTGAAAAGTTGTTCGGGGGACTTGATTTTCAACCACTGATTTTTCAACCTGTACTACCTCACCATTGCACAGGGAGCATCTTGAAAAAGGTTCAAGGTATGCGGCAAGATCAAAGTATTCGACTACTTCGGAAAGTTGAAGTTGCGGATTCGTATTCCTAAGAAAGTAGCCATAAAGGGCCTTACCATTACGAAGTATTCCTTTGTCGCGTGTGAGTATGACTCGGCCATCGGCCAGCGCTATATCAAGTATATTATTATCGGTGTACGATTTATCATAAAGAGTATCGAAGCCACAGAAACGCAGATATGCAGCCAGCCTGCCTAAGTGAACATCGAGCACAAACCGGGGAGGTACTTCAAAATTCGGACGCAAGGCAATACTCGAAATTGATATTGATGAAAACTTGGGGTAACACGAAATCAAACTACCCTCAGCAGGACGAAAAGAAAAGTTAACCGGCAAACCATCAACTAAAATGAGAAAAATCTCAACATGCGGAACGCCTAACGATTCAATCAAATCCTTTACCGCTGGCTTACCCCAAAAACCAACACGTTGCTCCTTTTGTTTTACACTCGAGGGCAAAAAATCGTTCAGATTACCGTAAAGCCTAATAGTTACAAATTTTTTGAACTCAACCGGCACGTTTACTGTTTAGCAAATTGTAAATTTGCAGTAAATTACAAAATGATATGGCAATAATCAAACCTTTAAGGGGATTTACTCCAAAAATTGGGAAAAACTGCTTTATAGCCGAAACCGCAGTTATTATTGGCGATGTTGAAATAGGCGATGATTGCAGCATTTGGTATGGCGCTGTTATACGCGGCGATGTAAACTCCATTCGCATAGGGAATAGGGTTAACATTCAGGACAATGCGGTACTCCATACCACCTACCAGAAAACCACCATAAATCTTGGCGATGATGTATCCGTTGGGCACGGAGTTATACTCCATGGTGCAGAGGTTGGCAAAGGTGCCCTGCTTGGAATGGGTTGCACGGTAATGGACAACGCCAAAATTGGCGAGGGCGCTATTGTTGCCGCCAATGCATTGGTTTTGGAAAACACCGTAGTTGAACCGGCAAGCATTTATGCTGGTGTACCTGCTCGTTTTGTGAAGAAAGTTGCCCCTGAGCTAAGCCGCGAAACCAATGAGCGTATTGCCCGGAATTACCTTTTTTACTCAGGCTGGTATAAAGACGATAACGCAAAGTGATAGGAAGGCATTATTTTTAAACCGATCTACCATTAAACAAAATCAAAATCAAGAAAACAAAATCTGGATTTTAACTATTGCGTTACTGACCACATCGTTGTCGGTTTCTATGGCTCAGGAAACCAAAATAAACTGGATTGAGATTGATAAGGCTTTTGATGCAAACACTAAAACGCCCCGAAAAATATTCATCGATGTTTACACCGATTGGTGTGGATGGTGTAAAAAGATGGATGAGAACACCTTTTCCAATCCGGTAATAGCCTCGTACCTTACCACAAAATTTCATGCTGTTAAGTTCAATGCTGAGGGCACAAAGGACATTACATATAAAGGTAAGGTTTACAAGAACAAAGGGCAAGGCCAACGAAACCCACATGAATTTGCTGTTGCCCTACTGCAAGGTCGATTACCATATCCTTCAATAGTTTTTATGAATGAGGATAACAACCTAATAACCTACCTTGCGGGGTACTTGATCCCCGAGCAGCTTGAGCCAAACATGGCTTACATCGAGAGCGATGCCTAAAAAACCCAAAAATGGGAAGATTTCAGAACCAAGTTTGTGAGTAAACTAAATGCAGCAAAGCCCTAACTAATTGTCCTTATAATCTACTGGGAGTTGGGCTAGCAATCCGTACTGGTAAACGCTCAATCGTTTTGAAGCAAGTTGTTGCTTGCCATCTAAAATTCGCATACTGGTTACTACAGGTATGCGGTAGTAGAATCTATCAAGTTTGGCTTTTACAGCAAAATCATCAATTCCACCTTTGACCGCATCAAAATTTTCAGGATATTCAGGTTGATCAAGTTCAATAAGAATAGGCCTACCGGAAAGGTCGGTAGGGGTTAGTAAACCTTTACTCTCCGAAAAACGGAAAAGAATTGCACTTTCGCCTTCGGCGTTTGAGGGTACATAGCTTAAGATTTGGGAAAATTCATGCGTAAACTTTATTCCGATGAACAGGGCAAGGTACTCATCCTCCAAGCGTTGAAGTTCTTTTAGTATCACCTGCAAAGCGTCGCCTGCAAATGGGTGATCGACGTCAGGGGTAAGAAAATCGAGCCGTTTCTTCCGAATGCTGAAAATAAAATCGGCAGCCTCCTTGGCCTTTTCCTCAAGGTTGCGTTCAACAGTCATCGAGCGCTGAATGGGAACTCTAACATAAACACTATCGCGAAGGGTCCGGCCGTAAAAGGTAGCAGTTTCTTCTGCGACAAATGGATTAGGTGACAGATCCTTAAAAATGACCTTATCAGTTTTCAAATCGTGGCTAAGGGTTATTGTTTTGGAATCGACGGCTTGGTTTACGGGCAAAATTAGTCCAGTAGCTGATAATCTCAGGTAATTGCCATAACCTTTTCCCGAGGGGTAAACGGCAAAAATTGCATAAGGATCGGTTTCGGAATGAGTTTCAATATCAATTTTTGAAATGAAATACTCAACCTTTTTGGTATTACTTACCCCCTCGATACCTAAAAACTTCTTGGCAAACTCGGCGTATGGACCAGGTATATACTCGCATTGAGAGCAAACAACCTTTACGTTAACCACTGTTCGGGGTAACGTGTAGTAAACTGCAATTTTTTTATCGTCAATGGTTTTGCCAATCTGTTCAACCTGAATGGTTTTACTATTACAGCCCAAGAATACAAGGGAAACAACTACTAAAAAAAAATTTTTATTCATCATTTTCAGTTATGTGTTGGAATGTCTTACAAATATAGTTTACAATGTCGGTAGCGCATAGGCTAATTTGTCCAAATTCTTCGGCGGCCAAGTCGCCAGCAAGGCCATGAACATAAACACCAGTAATGGTAGCATCGGCTGGGGAAAGCCCACGGGCCAACAAACCCGTAATTATTCCGCTAAGCACATCGCCACTTCCTCCTGTTGCCATCCCCGGATTCCCCGTTGAGTTGAAATGAACATTGCCATCGGGCAATACTACTCTTGTGTAAGCGCCTTTTAGAACAATTATCACCCCGTATTTTTGTGCCATTTCTCTTGCACGTTCAAGCCTCTTCCAGCTACTTTGCGCTTTCCCAAAAAGTCGGTCGAACTCTCCGGGATGTGGAGTTAAAATCAACGTATTGGAAGTACTGTTAAGAATTTCAATATTCCTTGAAAGTAAGTTTAGCCCGTCGGCATCAATCACCATGGGCTTCCTGCATGTTTTAATGAGATTGATGAGCATTTGTTCGGTATCGCTGTTTTGAGCAATACCCGGGCCTACACAAACCGCGCCATATTTATCCAACGGGGGGAAATCGGTAAGGTGCGTTTCACCCTTATCAACACTGACCAAAGCCTCCGGAACGCTTACCTGAGCAATTGTATAGCCTACTTTTGGGATATGCATGGTTACCAAACCTGCCCCACACCTCACAGCAGCTTTAGCGCAAAGACAAGCAGCTCCCATCATCCCTTGGGCTCCTGCCAGTATAAGCGCATGACCAAATGTTCCCTTATGGGCAAAGGTTGAACTACTAAACAAATTGGTTTTTAAACTGCTTGCCGTTGTAAAGTAATAAGGTGTAGATGTGTTTTCAATGACCTTTGGGTGCAGCCCAATAGGAATTACTACCCAATGCTTGACGTATGACTCGTTCTCGGGCATAAAAAAGGCCAACTTGGAAAACTGCAAGCTAAGGCAATAATCGGCTTTTATAACTGGATTATGGTTTGGAACCGGATTGGCTTCGCCAAAAAGCCCTGATGGTATATCGATGGCAATAACCTTAGCCCCCGACGAATTGATATGCTCTATCAACTGGGCGGCAATGCCATCAATGGGCCGACTGAGCCCTGAACCGTAAAGGGCATCAACCACCAAATCATCGGTATGAATTTCAGGAAAATCGGATTGATGTTTGACTAAATATAATACTGGCGTTAATTCCTTTAGGCGATCAAGATTGGTTAAAAAATCGGTTGAGTAGGCATCGGCTTTTAGGTAGTAAATGTGCGTGTTAAAGCCCGAATTAATTAGCAAGCGAGCCAATGCAAGCCCATCGCCCCCGTTATTCCCGGTACCGCAAAATATTTTTATCCTGCAGTTTTTATGGTATTTGCTCCGAAACCAGTTGAAAAGGGCTGTAGCAGCCCGCTCCATCAAATCAATCGACTCAATGGGTTCATTCTCTATGGTATAAGCATCGATGCTTTTAATCTGGCTGGTATTGAATACTTTCATTGATTCAGGCTATACCGCTAAGTTACTAATTTTTCCCGATTGTTTATTCTGAATTCGCCAATTGAAAAAATCCCAATGACGAATCTCATTAAAGAATGTTTGCCGCTCCCCCTTTTTTTAAGCCGAGTTATTTCATGGAATTTAGATTTAACTTTTCACTTTTCTCTAACTTTTCTGACTTCCTTTAACTCCATTACATTCCACCTATTCCAATTCATTTCGATTCATTCCTCTAAAATGTAACTAACTCCCCATTCTTATCAGCCCGTTAGAATTGATAAATCTTGAAACTTCGGTTTATAAAATTTACAAATTAAAACCAATAAACGGTTATCGCTTTTAACGTTTAGGTAAAATAAGCTTAACAAAAACATTATACAACATAATTTGTATATTTGGAAATTAACCATTAAATACTACTTTTGTCAATTTTGAAAATTGATGATAAACCAAAACCATAAATTATATGTTGAAAAATCATCCTAAAGGACTACTGGTGGCGTTCTTCTCCAACATGGGAGAGCGCTTCGGTTTCTACACCATGATGGCTATTCTGGTGTTATTCTTGCAGGCCAAGTATGGCCTATCGGCCGAGGAAGCTGGCGGATACTACAGCTGGTTTTACTTTGCTATTTATGCGTTAGCCCTTATTGGCGGGTTAATAGCCGATGCAACCAACAGGTACAAAACAGTAATTCTGCTGGGAATAATCATTATGTTTGGTGGCTACGCAATGATTGCCATGCCTGGCATGAGCCTAACCATGACATTAATTGGACTTTTCATTATTGCTTTTGGGAATGGCTTATTCAAAGGCAACCTACAGGCTGTGGTTGGTCAAATGTACGATAACCCTGAATACTCAAAGGTTCGCGATACCGGTTTCATGATTTTTTACATGGGTATAAATGTTGGTGCGTTCTTTGCCCCCTTTGTGGCTACAGGTATCCGTAACTGGTTTCTTCGCACCCAAGGCTTTGAGCACGATGCCAGCCTACCCTCACTATGCCATGCATTCCTAAACGGTAAGGTAACCGATCCTGAATCGCTCGCTAAGTTCGAAAGTCTTGCCAGCAAGGTTTCGGGTGCCACAGTTGCCGGTGCTGAACAGCTCACCGATTTTGCCAATAAATACATTGATGCCTTCTCCCGCGGGTATAACTGGGCATTTGGTGTCGCTGCAATTGCTATGGTAATCTCGCTACTTGTATACGTAATTTTCAACAAAAAATTACCTAATAAGGAGAAAAAGGTTAGCACTGCACCTGCTGCAAGATCACTCTTTACCAAGAAAAATCTTTTGAACATTATAGTTCCTATTTCACTTGTTGCACTTACCGGTTTAGTTTTCGGGCTAACTGGTGGTGATGTTGCTCTTGGTTTAGCAATTGGTTTATTCTTTGGTTTTGTGGCCATGATGTTCATGATGTCAACCAAGGAAGAACTTCCAAAGGTTACATCGCTTTTACTCGTATTTGTGGTTGTAATCTTTTTCTGGATGTCGTTTCACCAGAACGGTTTAACCCTAACCCTATTTGCCCGCGACTACACGGTTAAAGAGGTAGGCCCATTTACTAATATTTTTTTTGATATTTGGTCGATGCTATCGTTCATTGGAACTATTGCCGGATTGGTGTTAATGTTTGCCAGTAAGCAGATTCGTGAGAAAGTAATAGGGCTAATTATGTTTCTCGTTCTTGGTTATCTAACCTATTACCAGGCTACCAAATTTGGGTCTACTAACCCAATTGCCCCTGAGGTTTTCCAATCGTTTAACCCATTATTCATTGTTGCACTTACATTCCCGGTAATGGGCGCTTTTGCCTGGATGAACAAGCGTAACATCGAGCCCTCAACCCCTAAGAAAATAGGTATAGGAATGATAATTGCTGCGATTGGCTTTGTGGTAGTTCTATTAGCTTCGCTAGACCTAATTGCTCCAAGAACCATTGAAGAACAAGGGCTAACCGAATGGGGCAGAGTTTCGCCTTACTGGCTAATTAGCAGCTACATGATACTTACCATTGCTGAACTATTCCTAAGCCCAATGGGATTATCGTTTGTATCGAAGGTTGCTCCTCAACGCTTCCAGGGTCTAATGCAGGGCGGATGGTTACTTGCTACTGCCATTGGGAACAAACTTCTATTTGTTGGTAGTTTCTTCTGGGAAAGAATTGGGCTTTGGCAACTTTGGACAATCTTTATTGTGAGCTGTTTACTATCGGCCGTTTTCATCTTCTCCATCATGCGTAGGCTGGAAGAAGCAACCAAGTAATACTAAACACATAAAACTTATAAGTGGGTGCTCATGGGGGCGCCCACTTTTTTTACTGCTAATTTTTCTACCTATGCTTTGGATTTGAGTGAAACTTAAGTTTTATTTTTTTGGCTACTGATCCATGCCTTAAACTTCCTCATCTTTCCCTTTCAAAAAAATAATTTCCTGAAAATGATGATTATTAAATAAATTGCGCTACCTTTGTGAGGAATTGAGAAACGCTTCAACACAGAATATTTTGCCGCATCTAGCCGATTCCCGACAAAACATCAGTTAAGCAAGGCCTCAATCAAAAAAAAACAATTTATTTATCAATCACAATCTAATTTTAGTTTATGAACATTTACGTGTCAGGTCTGAGTTACCGCATTAACGATGACGACCTAAGGCAACTTTTCGAAGAGTATGGCCAGATTAACTCGGCCAAAGTGATTACCGACAGGGAAACAGGGCGTTCGAGAGGATTCGGCTTTGTTGAGATGGCCAATGACGAAGAGGCCCGCACCGCGATTGATGAACTTACTGGAGCAGAATACGACGGTAAGGTTATCAGCGTTTCAGAAGCAAAACCCAAAACCGACAGGCCCCGCAACGGCGGTGGGTTCAACCGTGATCGTCGCAGTGGAGGTGGTTACGGTGTGCGTCGTGGCGGTTACAGTCGCGATAGCCGCGGTGGCAGAAGGGATTATTAATATTCTTTCAAGTATACTGATAAAAAGGGCAGCCATTGGGCTGCCTTTTTTTTACTTTTCCATGCGTTTAACCTGGGTTGCAAAATAGCGCGTATTCCCACGCCAAGGAACCCTAATGTAGCGCTTTTTGAAGTGAATGTTAACCCGTTCACCAGTTAAAGAAACCCGTTCCAACTCCTTTACTATTTCATCGTTGCCACGCTCTACAGAAAAATCGAAAGTTTCAGCAATTGGGCTTGTACCCCGCAAAGCACCAAACGATTCAAGACTAAGCTTGGCCTCGTAGGTTTTGAATATCACACCTTTCTGGCTAATGCGAATTATTTTCCCTGCCATAACGCCTTCCTCATAAGTACCCCAGTAAAGGAATGCAGCTATAGCAACTAGTAATAGTGTAATGAAAAGAAGTATCCTACGAATGATTTTCATTTTTTCGCCAAATATAACTATTAATGAAATTCAAGAAGCGATTCATGTATGCCCTTATGAATTTCGTACCAGAAATCAAGTGCAGCACTGCGCTTGTCCTCCTCAAAATACTTTATCCATCTAGCGAGTTCAGGATTGCCTACACCATCAACCTCCTTCTTTTTCCTTAGGAAAGAGTAAACAAAATCGATATTCCTTTCGCTTTCCCAGAATGTTGAGGCATTTTGGCTATTAATTCGACTTGCCGTAAGTATAATGTTGCGATGTTATCGAAAACCAAACCAGCCCACCCATCGAATTGATGCAAAAACCAGGCCAGCAGGTTGATATACCTTTCACAATCAATCGGTTTGAACCGGGGAAAATTGATCCGGCCAAAAGCCCAACCCCAACATTTAAGCTGTTATACTTATGCGAAAGATGAATCCCTAAATCAACAGGTCCAAAAAAATCGCCCACATTGTAGCGATTTACCTTGTAAAAACCGCTTGCTGCATCTATCATCAGCACTTTTATGGTTGGATTTGATGTGCTCATTATAGTACGGTTAAGAATTTCAGTGCAAAAATACTAAGGTAAATATCATCTGTTAATAAAATAACAGATTTTAATACTGCCCATTACCCCATACAAGTTAAGATTTTGGGATAGAATTACTTAGTTTTTCAGATGTAACCTTAGACATTATGGAGATAATTTGATTAACACAACTGCTTTCCACAAGTCAACATTAATAGTCGTTTTGCTTGGATAATTGCCACAGTGAAAAGCGATTTACTAGAATAACTTCGCCTAAACATCTCTCGGTACTGCTTAGTTTGTCGAAGCATCCCTATGCTCATTTTCCTTTTGTCCTTGCCCGAGATCCTTCGCTACGCTTAGGATGACAAGAGATTTGTCCGTTGTTCGTAGATCATTGTTAGTAGGAATATTGCCATGCTGAGCGTTAGCAAAACATCTCATTTCTGCCCTCAATAGAGAGATCCTTCGTCGCACTCAGGGTGACACGTAGCTGTTCGTGAATCGTTGTTGGTAAATGTGTATTAACGCCGATCAAGTTTTAGGTTTGCAGACATTAGTTACTATGACTATTTTTGTGCTTTTAACATTAACCCATGATACTCAATTTCTTTTTCAAGCATAACGCGTACAAGCATGTATTTTTCGATTTGGACCGAACCCTCTGGGACTTTGAGCAGAACATGCGCGATGCGCTGGTTGATATCTACTTAAACCATAAACTGGATTCTGCCATCCCCAATCCCGATTCATTTATTGAGAGTTTTAACCGAAACAACCATTACCTGTGGGACAAGTACCTTAAAGGTGAGCTGACTAAGGAGGTTTTGCGGTACAAGCGATTTGAAATTACCCTGTTAGAATATGGCTTTGAGAGTAGAATCCTAGCCGAAACCATTGGCAATGAGTACTTAGCCATTATGCCCTTAAAAACAGCCTTAATACCGGGTACTCGGGAAACACTTGAATACCTGGCAGGCCGATACAAACTGCATGTCATATCAAACGGCTTTAAGGAAGTTCAGCTGCCCAAGCTGCAAAGAAGTAAAATAGACCATTACTTTGAATGGGTGGTAACATCGGAGCACTCGGGGTTTCACAAGCCCGATAAGCGGGCTTTTGGATATGCTCTATCAAAGGCAAAAGCCCGCAAAAGTGAGAGCATAATGGTTGGCGATGACCTGGAAATTGATATTATTGGGGCTAAAAAATTTGGCATGGATCAAATTTACTTCAACCCAAATAAAAACCCTCACCAAACCAAAGTGACCTTTGAGGTGAGGGAACTTAGTGAGATTACAAAAATCCTTTAGTTCTAAAACGGAATATTCGTATTGTCGATGCCTTTGCCGGGGTTAAATGTAAAGTCGTCGATGGGGTCGTTGTTCATTTTTGAGCTGAAAGTAACCGGAGCCGACGATGTATAGGCAGGAGTAATGGCATTGGGAGAGGGCCCCAAGTCGTCGAGGTCGGAGAATTTGGCCATTTCTTTCTGGAACCGAAGTCGAACATCGTCAACGGCACCGTTACGGTGCTTGGCAACTATTATTTCAGCAACGCCAAGGGTAGAATTACCGTTGTCGTCCACGTCAAAGCCATAGTACTCAGGGCGGTGGATAAAAATAACCACGTCGGCATCCTGCTCAATGGCACCAGACTCCCTGAGGTCAGAGAGTTGCGGACGCTTATTGCCACCGCGGGTTTCAACTGAACGGTTCAGCTGTGAAAGTGCTATAATAGGAATATCGAGCTCCTTGGCAATAGCTTTAAGCGAACGCGATATGGTACTTACCTCCTGCTCACGGTTACCCTTTGTATCGGCAGGGCCCGTCATCAGCTGAAGGTAGTCAATAATCACTATTCCTATATTGTGTTGTGCCTTAAGCCTACGACACTTAGCCCTAAGCTCAAAGATTGATAGTGCTGGAGTATCGTCAATGAAAATTTCTGCATCGGCCAGCTGCTTGGTTTTAACGGTTAGCTGAGTCCATTCGTCCTGCGATAGCTTTCCGTTGCGTATCTTTTCCGAGGGGATACCCGATTCAGCAATGATCAAGCGGTTAACCAGCTGAATGTTTGACATCTCTAGGGAGAAGAATGCCACGGGCACATCGTACTCCACGGCCATATTGCGTGCCATAGACAGAACAAATGCCGTTTTACCCATTGATGGACGAGCCGCCACAATAATTAAGTCCGATTTTTGCCAGCCCGAGGTCAATCTATCCAGATTGGTAAATCCTGTTGGAACTCCGCTAAGACCATCCTCGCGCTTGCCTGCCTCCTCAATCTGCTTGAAAGCCTTAACAACAATGTTACTAATGGGTTGAGTATCGCTTTTAATATTACCCTCAGCCACCTTAAAGAGTTCCATTTCGGAGTAATCGAGCAGCTCATCCACATCAACATCGTCCTCAAACGAGCGGCGTTCAATATTGGTGGCAACCCTTATAAGCTCACGCTGGATATACTTTTGCGCAATAATCTTTGAGTGATATTCAAGGTGTGCTGCAGACCCCACCTTTGAGCTAAGCTCAGTGATATACGCAGCCCCACCTACCTCGTTGAGCTTGGATTGTTTCCGCAACTCCTCAGTAACCGTGAAAATATCGATTGGTTCAAGCCTTGCCGATAAATCCTGAATGGCTTTAAAGATAATTTGATGGGGTTCCTTATAAAAACATTCGGGCTTAAGGATTTCGCTGGCAATAATTACACCATCCTTTTCGACCATTATAGCGCCAAGCACGACCTGCTCAATATCAACCGCTTGCGGGGGCACCTTCCCTAGCTCCGACACCATGGGTTTTAAAGGTGAATATGGCTTTTTCCCTGTACTTTTTCTCTCTCCGTCCATTTTTTATTTGTTTTAGCAAAGCAAAGGTAGAATATCATATCGCGAAACGGAAGTTGCACCCCCGAGTGTTTTTTCACATTCAAACATCGGTTACTAACAAGTTATTAACCGATGGAGCAAACCCACAAATTATCAACGCAATAGTAAAGAAACAGCAATTGGTAATGTATAATGGAGTTAAAAAGTCTGGATTAACCGTAACGTTTTTTAAGGATAAGCAACAGGAATGCGCCAATAAGCAGTATGGTATTTGTTACATAGATAAATGGATCGGAACGCAGCAGGCCATAGACTATCCAAAAGACTCCATTCAACAAACCAATAACTATTCCGAACCAGGCCAAATCGTGGGTTTTTTTGGTTTTCCATGAAATGTAAACCTGAGGGAAAAATAAACTTGCCGCAGTTATTGAACCGAGCAAGCCAAATACCTGAGCAACATCAATCATAGCTTAAAGGTTAAGCATTAAACCCCAAATGCTTTACAGTCCTAACTCAATTTACTATTAGCCACTCAAAGATAAGCATCAAATGGAAAGAAAAAACATTTTATATGAATAAGCAAACTTCAACGAATAAAATGCTACTATTTTTTTGTATTTGCTTTCCTTTTTCAATTGTTGATAATTTCTGTTCTTTAAGTAAAATTCCATGAACACTAAAACATAAATAATCCTTTGACCTACCAAGATAGTCTGATTGAAGACTAAGGTACTTTGCAACATCAGAATTTCCAATATCGTCTGGTTTTGCTAAATTTATCTCATTACGCTGGCTTTAAGCAACTCTAGAGCCATTTTGGCTTTTTCTTAGCAACTGTTAGGGATGTTTATTTTCGATTTTGTTGAAATTTACTCAGGATTTAGGGAAACTTTATTAGTCAAAAAACCTCCCCTGCTCTTTACCCCAAAAGCAGATATTAATTCTGCTTCTATCTTAAGAACTTGTTCTTCAATTAAATCATCTGCAATTATTGAGTAAATAACATCTTTGCCCTCATCCTTAATACTTTTAATTGTTGTGCATTTTTCAGAATCATCAACATTAAACTCATGCTCCCAAGCTCTAGCACTAGCTCCATTATAAATATAAAATGGTTTTGCTGGTTTTGTTATCGGATTCACAAGCGGATAAACATAAAAAAGGATTTCGAACCATTTTCATAAGTTTTTTATTCTTTTACTATATCGAAATTTATTATTTTTTACAAAGCCATCTAATATGAGCAAGATTCAAGTCACAAATGCAACTTTTGTCTTTGTTAATAATTGGTTTTTTACAAATATAGGACTTTTATAGCTATACCGCTTCCTTGGCCTGCTGTTAATTCTGTTCGCAACAAA
>DSBV01000036.1 GCA_011045955.1 Bacteroidales bacterium
ATTTTTTATTAAACTTACTAATTAATGCACAATCTCAAATTACCCTGCAAAATATTTACCTTTGCAGGGTAATTCTAATGTCGATGAAGGGAAGTAATGATTTAGAGCGTTGGTATGCTGTTTACACCAAGCCGCGAAACGAGAAAAAGGTTTACGCCTGTTTGATAGAAAAGGGGATTGAAACTTTCCTCCCTTTACAGAAAAAGCTAAAACAGTGGAGCGATCGGAAAAAAATGGTAGATGAGCCCCTTTTCCGTTCGTATATTTTTGTTCACATTGGCCAAAAGCAATACTACGATGTGCTCAACACAATGGGTGTGGTTAGATACATAACCTTCGAAGGTAAAGCAGTACCTATTCCGGACAGGCAAATTGATCAGATTAAGCAGCTGCTTGTTCAGGATATTGAGATTGAAGCAGTGGAAGGTCAAATTGAGCCGGGCACAAAAGTTGAGGTGCGCTTTGGATCGCTTCAAGGAATTGAGGGCGAAATGGTTGAACACTCAGGTAAAAAGAAGGTAGTTATCCGAATCGACCATATCAGCCACTCACTACTGGTTACTCTACCTGCTGAGTATGTGGTGGTGAAAAAATAAAAACAGGGCTATAGCCCTGTTTTTGCTATTAGTTGAATATTACTCAAAAAGAAAATCTAAATCATCGCCAGGGTAAACCTCGCGGGGAGGTTGTCCTTTCTTGAATATTCGAGCAGGTTTTGGCCCAACAAGATGACACTGCACATCCTCGAGTTTTATCATGGTACCCTCACGTAGCCCAACCACGTAAAGATGTGGATCCATTTCAATGAATTCCATAATTCTTTGCTCGCGGGTTTCGCCGGCATGACCTTCAGGATTGGTATCTAAGTAATGGGGATTTATTTGGAAACGCACTAAACTGAAAGCACTGAAACTATCGGGTTCAGTAATGGGCATATCGTTAGTGGTACAAATGGTAGGGCAGGCAACATTAGCCCCTGCACTCCAGCCAATATAAGGCGTTCCGCCAAGAACTTTATTCCTTACTGCCTCAATTATATCAGTTTGCTGAATGGTTTTTAAAAGCTTAAAGGTATTACCCCCTCCAACAACTATGGCTTCCGCCTCCTGTACTGCTAACTTAGCATTTCGGTGATGGTGTATTGAGTCAACTACAACGCCAAACTCACTGAAACGCTCCTGAACCTTTTGCTCATACTCATCATAGCTGAATGTAACTGCCGCCCAGGGTATGAAAAGAACCCTCTTAATGTTACCTAAAAACTTTTCAATCTCCTTCTTAGGATGTTCAAGGTAAGCCTCTCCTGCATTGGTTGAGTTGCTTATTAGCAATAGTCGCATCATAATTATTCATTTTGTTTGTGGTAAAAATACAAAAAAACTAATACTATCAAACCTTAAAAGCGGCTATAAAAGCATCTTCCTTTAGTTCAAGGGAGTGTATGAAATTGAGGGCTAAATCCTTCTGTTCTGTAAACTCCATCAAGTCAATGCTTTTAACCACTTTGCGTAATTCATTCATGGCCGATTTTTCTTCCGATGTTCCAAATAAGTAAACTATATCATCGGACCGAAGGTTAACCCATTGAAAAGTTTTGCTGACTATAAAGGAACCAAATTGCCTAAATGCCATGTTATCGGGACATAGAGTTAATATTTGCTTTTTGTGGAGAATAAATGGATAAAGCTTAATTGAATTTTTCCCCAATGATTTTACAATTGGATCGTCGGTTAAATAGTTGCTTAACGGCTCAAGGACACCTTCGTTCAGCTCTCCTTGTTTCTTTAGGTACTCCACTACAATGTTGTAAATGTTGATGTTTATAAAATCGCAACAGGTATTAGGCTCAGCAGCAATAACATAATAACAGAAGGTGTAATTTTTATATGAGAAATGAAAAAAGTTTGATTTTTCATGAACACTTTTGAGTTTAGCCTCCCACCAAGCAGTAAAGTAATCTTCAACCTCATGGCTGTTTTTAACCATTTGCAGGTTGCAAAGATTTTTGGAAATATTTTGGAATAAATGGTTACGAAGCGTCGCTAGGTTCATTAAAACTCTTTTCTTCTTTCTATTTTCAATTACCACCAATACAAATAGGCTAATAAACACCAAACTGAAACCGATAGCTATAAGAAGAATTAATCGCTGTGTTTTAAGCCTGGCATTCATAGCGTTGATTTCCTGTTCCTTCTTATCCCTTTCATACTGAGCTTGCAGCTCTTCAATTCTCTGAAGGGTTTCAGAGTTTAAAATGGAATCCTTGATTGCCATATGGTCAAGCAGGTAGCTATATGCTTTTTGAAAGTTATTTGCTTTAACATAACACTCAGAAAGCAGCTTGCTGCAATCACTTTCAACATCCTTTAAACCAATCTGCTTAGCCTTGCTTAGCGCTTCATGAAACATATCAATTGCACGCTCTACATTCCCTTGTGCAAGCAGAACCTGCCCCATGTTTTTTTGAGCATAGCATACCCTTGTTACACTTTTAAGCGATTGAAATATTTCAAGAGCATTCTGGTGGTAAAGCAACGCATTGTCCAAAAGGTTCTGCTTGAAGTAAAGCGATCCAATATTATCCTGTATTATTGCTACACCAATTGATATACCTAATGAATCATAAATACGAAGCGATTTAAGAAAGTACTCCAGGGCTTCATCAAACTTCCCTAGTTCCATGTATGCGCTAGCGATATTATTCGATGCTCCGGCAACCGATCGGACATTGCCCTTTGCCTCGTTAATTCCCAAATATTCATTGAAAAATTCGATGGCCTTAAGATAGTTTTCCCTGTAAAAATGAATTTGCCCTATACTATTCGAAGCAATTCCAATTCCCTCAATATCTCCTATTTTCCTACATAAATCCAATGCATTCAGGTAGTGCTCAAGGGCTTTATCATATTTACCCCAATTACGGTAAATAAGGCCAATGTCGTTTAGTATCCCGGCATATGACTTAGTGCTATCAAGGGACTTGTATATAGTTCCAGCGTTTTCAAGATTTTCGAGCGATAGCCTAAACTCACCTATTTTCATGTAGCTAAAGCCAATTTGATGATACGCATTGGCTACCAGATCTCTTTTCCCTAATTTGCCTGCAATACTTAAGGCTTTTTTCCAGTAATCTAAACTTTTCTCGTAGTTGCTATCGGAATAGGCTATGGCTAACTCGGTTAGCGTTTTGTACCTGCTCAAATCCGATTCCTGTTTTTGTAAAACTACATTTAAGCTATCAACATAACTATCCTGTGCCAAACCTTCATTTAATAGCATGGCAAAAGCCAGCATTACCGATATACTGCTAACTCTTAACATTCAAGTTAATTTATAGCAATATACGGAAAAATGATAAAAAGTAAGTAAATAAGTCAGATGAAGTTGAATGAATACCTAAAATGTAATTATATTTTGAAAGAACAAAGCTTTCAAATATAATGCCCTAACGCTTTATCATCTTTTTAATCACCTTCTCGCTATTACTTTTGATGGTCAATATGTATATCCCATTATGAAGTTCAGAGCAGTCGATCCGTAGATTTCCGATTACATTAGTTTTGGTGTAAACAATCTGACCTATAAGATTCCCAATAGTTACTGAATAGTTATGACTCGAGGAATTTTCAATCTGAATAAATGCACTAAAGGGATTTGGGAATACCAAAATTTCCTTAGCCATTTCGGTTGGGCTTACAGCAGCAGAGCTAACGGTTATGGAGAATTCTTGCAGTACGTTGCTAAATCCATCGCTGGCTTTTAAGGTTACAGGGTAGGTGCCAACATCTTCCTGCCCAGGTGTTCCGCTAAGGGTGGCCGTGCCATTACCGGTTGAGGTTAATACAAGCCAAGCTGGTTGTTGTGCTGCCGAAATGGTGAGTGGTGCTCCACTTCCACCAGCTGCTGTAACATTGTATGTATAAGTATCACCAACAGTGGCTGAAGTAACAGGCGTACTTGTGAATGCAATTGGTGTTGAATTCCCCCAAATTAACTGTGCAAACTCTGGATGATCGATGAACGGGTTGCGATTATGCTGGTAGTTAGAATGCACTAAATTATTTCTGTCAATCTCCTTCTGGCTTACCGGATCCTGCTGATGCCAATTGAGAAGTAAGGTTATATACCATTGCTTGAAGGCAGGGTAACTGGTCCCATCGAGTATTGCCTTGGCTTCGGTGTCGTAACTAGCCCATAAAGCAATGAGATTTTCGTAGCGAGTTGCCATGTAAAAGTATGTACGGGCAAAATCGCCCTTGTACTCGTCAATGGGTTCAAAAACTGTTAGTGTTGTTCCTGAAGCAGTAGATGTTCCTAACTTACTCCCATTTTGCGATGTCCAGGTAACCATTGAAACCTCTCCGTAAATGTAATTGCCCCTTCTGTTATTAACGTAGCCATCAGTGGGATACAAATGGAATAGGTCGGAGTTCATCGGACTGGCATCGTTGAACCAACTTTTTGGGAACGAATGCTCGCGATTATAACAATCGCCTTCGGAGCTATAGTTTCCGCATTGATCGGTAAAAAAAGTATACTCATAGGGAGGCGTTTGCCCAGGTATATCGGAATACATGTCCCAAACCTTTCCGTTACTTTTTTTATCGGTGTACTGAAAGGTTGACCACAAACCACTGTATGGTATAACCGTATGATCTTTAATGATGTTGAACAATGCCGTTTTAAGTTCTGCTCCGTATTTGCCAATGGCATTGTCGTAGTAACCATTAGGAATTTGAGCAAAAAGTTGACTCGATAAGGTTACAAGCAGTAACCCAAGAGTAATCGCCCACCTAAAACCTCTCATCTCTAATTATTTTAATTAGAAATAACTAAATCAACTGGTACATCATGCTCCGACACAGGAACCGAGCCAATCAATTGAAACTCGTATGCAATTCCTAATTTTACAGCATTTTTGAGCAAGGGCATTGTTCTATCGTAGTAGCCTTTACCTCTTCCAAGCCTATTTCCTTTTAGGTCAAAGGCTACCCCGGGTATTATTGCAAAATCTATTTCTTCGGGTTTTATCAGTAGCCCCGTTTTAGGCTCCATTATCCCAAAACTGTTGGTTTTCTCCATTTGTTCTAGGCCAGTAAACAACCTTAATTCCAACTCATCGCCATTTACCACTGGAAGTACAATACGTTTATGTGAAGCCCATTTAGTAACAAATTTGTGAGTATCAATTTCATCGGGTAACGACCAAAATGCAAGCACTGTTTTAGCCTGCCTAAATGAATCAATACTCTCAATTTCAGATAAAATGTAATCTGCCTTCTGTCTGGCCAATTCAGGGTTAAGTTTAAGCTTTTGTGCCTTTATGGCTTTTCTTAGTTGTCGTTTAAGCTCGTTTGTATTCATATAATTTATTACGGAAATTTAATACAAAGGTTTAGCCAAAACTAACTTGGTAAATGGCATAATTTTATTTTTACATTCATTATTACACTATCAACCATCAACAAACATCCGTCAACTATAAATTTTGTCCAGCAAAGGTAGAATATAAATTGATTGATAAACTGATATTTGAGTAAGCTCTATAATCATTACCGATGAATGCTTGAGTAAACTTTAGCCTAAAGGGGTACCATGTTCTGAAAAAATGCAAATCGACAATAGCATCAAAACCAACCGACTGCAAGTTATCGGTTAAAGTAACCATACTAAAATTCTGGTTGGTTTTAAAGGTGTTTTTTGCAAAATCGGTAAATAGGTTTACAGCAATTCGCTTGATGTAAACCAATGAACCAACTGAAAAATCGGGATATTTTAGTGGCATAATGTAATCGAAGTAAATGCCAAAAAATTTGGATGAAGGATAAGAAAAATAAGCGGTTGGAAAATCAATTTTATTATTTAAGTAAATGTACTTAATGTTTTGATTTTGTGATGTTAACGTTAAACTTATGCCTTGATTCTCCATTAAGCCTGGCAAGTAGAATTTTGCTTTTGCGTACCATAAATTTCCAAAATTATTGTAATCCCACGGGGTTGTAAGAATCCCAGTATTGATAAACATGCCATACTTTGGTTGCAAATCCCTGTGAGACATTCGCCTCAAAGAGTAGTAAGCAAAACCGAACTCGTTCAAATACAAGCCCGAACGATAAGCATCGATACTCTCATTATAGATGTAATTATTGTTCAATGAAAATATATTATATATCTGAAACGATGAGCGGTACAAACCACCACTTAATGTAAATGGTAATAATGTTGTTAGTTCAGCCTTTTTGAAGTAGTCGCGATTTTCAGGGTACGTCTGTGTAACTTGGTAAAGGGCTGCACTTGTATTGGTTTGCTCAAGGTTCAAATTGAAAACAGGCCAAAACCCCCTGTATGTTAATGAAGCAAAAAACAGATGTGCCCCACCATCATAGCCATATCCGGTATTAAAGAGTGTTGTTCCCGTTAGGTTCTGTGAGAGCAAAGTTATTCCCGGATAAACGCTGCTCTCATCTTGAATATCGGCAGGGTCGGTTAAAGGTTTCATATAGTAAGGAAACCAGCTATGGATATTCACCATTGTTTTTATACCTTTATAGTCAGTTGACTGGACATAAATTGGGGGTGCTGTATCATGAATATTTCGCTCCTTTGCCTCAACTATCTCATTATATGGAAACATATTATCAACTTTTTTTCTGTTACTTAAAACATTTTTTATAGTATTAATCCTGTAGCCTTTGGGAGTGTAATATGAAAAAATTAAATTACCATTCTTGATGCTAGGATATGATGAATTCGGGGCATTACTCATAACATTGAAAAGTATATTTTGTTTAATATCAAAATGATAAACATTTTCAGTGAAACCATCTGTAAAACTAAAAAACAGGTTTGAACCTGCACATGCAAGCATTCGGATATCACGATAAGCTGCATTATATACAATACTGAAACTGAAAGTGGAATCAACCCTAAAAATTTTTTTACCGCTCTCAGTAACTGCTATGCCATAAATGGTGTTGGTTTGGGCATCCTTGCAAATTTGCTGAACCTCAAACCCGCCACTAAATGTTAGTAGCGTTGTTTTTTTTCCATGCATATTTAGGCTTACCAAGGAGTATGTACCATTGGAGCTGTATTCTATGCAAATAATCCGATTGCTATCGAAAACTGGCGAATGGTATCGGCCACTAACAACATTCTTTAACTTTTGAGATTTAAAATTGTACACTTTAATGCTAGAGTTGCTCATCCATTCCCAACGTGAATGAGGATTGTATTCCGCCCAGAGTATCAGGCTATCGTTATATGATGGTGGGCCAATCAGTAAACCGGGGCTAACTATCTTTTTCATTTTACCATTCTTTTTCACAAAGCCAAAAAATGGGGTATTGGCTAGCGATGAAATATATGCTATCGAAGTCGAATCGTTTAACTGATAGGGGTAAACCAAATTCTTAAAGTCTTCGTTGCTGTTCAATTCCAATTGTGCTAAGCCTTGCATTATAAATTCTGCACACCAGAGCGAATCGTTGTGAGCAAAAGCTTTGAGGTAAATATTCTTCCTCGATAACCCAGTGGCCTTTTTTAGACCAAAGTAGGTTGAGAAAAAAAACGGATACCTTCCCACATATCGGTATGTTGAGGGTATGGTTTGAGTTCCCCACTGTCTGTTTATGTAGTTTACCAGCTGATAACCAAACTGGTAGTGGTTAGGGATATAATCCTTGTAGGAGCCTAATAGCCATTTATCGTAACTATAACTTTTTTGGCCGCTAACCGAATGGGTGTAGTAATGGTTGAAAAAGGGTGCCGAGCGGCCCCTTCCTGCATACGTGTAGTTTGTCTCAGCCCAAACCGCATCGCCCTCATAAACCCATGGGTGAACAAACGATGAGGCAAGCCCCACTGCTTGCTGTCCAAACAACCATGAAAACACCCTTACAGTCCCACTGTTCAGCGCATACATCTGCTTAACATGGCGTATCTCATGAATGGATAAGGTTTTGTGCCAAAGCAATGCATCGCCGTACACATAAGGTTGGGTTACAAGTTCCATTCTACGAGGAGCCCAGGCAACAAAACCGTTCGACAGAATACTATTTGGATGTAAAACTACATCTATTTGTTTTTGGCCAAGGTGATAATCATTGTCATTTAAACTATCGGATTTTAGCAACGTCCAAAGGTAAAGGTTTGCCAAACTATCGGCTTCGGCCGGAAAAAACAACCTGATGTTACCATACTCTTTCTTTTTCCAATTAGTTTTATATGCCTCTACACCTGTATAGTAGTACTGTGCATTTAAACTTATTGTTGATAATATTAAAATTGATGTAGTAAATGAAGTAAAATATCTAAAACTTTTAATTATCAATTTATTTACCTTTTTACAATTTTTACGGTCTTTTTTTGTCCATCATTTAGCATAACTTGAACTAGTAACACGCCAGATGGAATTCCTGATATATCAATTTCAACTTTTTGTTCAAAGCTCTGGGGTTTTACTGATAAAATGTTATTCCCAAGAATATTAAAAATGTTTACTGAAACTATGGTTGCGTATTCTAGGACTTGGATCTTGAGTGTATTGTAAACAGGATTGTTAAATAGAATATTGACAGGGTTTTTGTCGGTTTTAACCGAAGTGGAACTTGAATTGTATGTAACCTTCATAATTACAGGCAAATGGTCGGACATGCTGTAAAGAGCATTTGCCACTTCGGTTGGGATGCTGGTATTAGTGGGTGATATAATGGAACCGTTGAAGCGGTTTCCATCCTGGCCAAGGGTTGTGTAACTATAAAATTTAACACCGCTGGTACCAGCGAGAATATCGCTGGAGGTTAGAATAAAGTCGAAGCGGTCATCCAAACCGCCCGTTGAAAAACAGCCCTCGTTTGCAACTGTTCGGGTCGATTGGGTGTGAACAAATCGGTAACTATAGTTTAAATGCCAATTACCTACTGCATTTAGGGGATCGTAAAATCGGAAGTTATTTGAACCAACCGGGGTTGTAAAAGCTACAAATGCATCCTCAGAAGCGCTATATAAGTTCAAATCGCCCGAGAATATTACGTTCCCCTTTAGGTTTTTTGATGATATATAACTCATTATGGAATTGGCAGCCGCTGCACGTTGCTGGGCAGCGGAATTGTAATTTCCAGCTTTGAGATGGGTTACAAAATGGTAAAGAAAAACGGTATCGCCATTTACAAGTCCAGGTGTTTTGAGGTAAAACTTATAAACGTTAGTTTCGCGCGGCGATGTGGGAATGGCTTCCTGCGATTTTAACTCAAGCTTCTCGGAGTTATAGTAAATCATGTTTACCAAAAAACTACCACTAAAATTGGCCCGCTTGTACCGGGTTTCGCCATCGTAGTTAAGGGTATTCGTTTTAATACGTTCCACACTGGCAATGGCATCGTTAACCTCGTTAACAGCAAGAACATCAGGCTTCACATAGTTTAAAATTGTTCTTAAATAGCCATCCTTGGCATCCACATTATTATTAGTAGCATTGCAGTCGCCGTAAACCTTATCGTAATACATCAGGTTATACTGCATAATCGTAAGCGTATCGGCCAATAATACTCGATAGCTAAAAATAAATACTGCTATTAGAAAAAATCTTTTTCGCATAAACCTTTACCCTGAAATTGTAACTTTATAGCCCATTTCTTGCAAAATTGAGGCCACTTTCTGTTTTATTTCGCCTTGAATAATTATCTCACCATATTTAACCGTTCCACCAACGCCACAACGGGTTTTAAGTGTTTTACCTAATTTTTCGATGTCATCATCGGAACCAACAAAGCCTTTCACAATGGTAACGCATTTCCCGCCCCTATTTTTACGTTCAATACCAACAATTAGCCTTTGTTTTGACGGTGGAACAACTACTGGTTTCTGATTCTCATCTCCATCGGCAAAATTAAAGTTGGGATTGGTTGAGTAGGCAAAATTTAGTTTATCTTTCCAATCCATGCTGTTTTAAATTTTCAATCTGCAAACTTAGTCCCTTTTACGAATATTTGAATTACGATGTTCCCAATAACTTTAATTGTAGTTCAATCGATATTTAGTTGAATAACCACAACCCTCAATCTTTAAGGCTGATAGTAAAAGAAGAGATTAATGCGGCAGGCTTAAAAACTGCAAATTGGTAATGGGGGTAAAGCAAAATATTCTACATTTGTTTTCTTGTTAGCGAGTATAAACAATAATCAAAATAAATAATTTAACCATGAGCAATTTCCGTAAAGCCAACAATATTGTCGGATGGATTGTGTTTGCAATATCGGCAATAGTTTACCTGTTAACCATTGAACCCACGGCAAGTTTTTGGGATTGCGGTGAGTTCATTGCAACGGCGTTCAAACTCGAGGTTGGTCATCCCCCAGGGGCACCTCTTTTTATGATGATTGCCCGCTTTTTTGCCCTTTTTGCTCCCGATGTAACCAGGGTTGCAGCTCTTATTAATTCCATGTCGGCCTTGGCAAGCGCATTTACCATTCTTTTCCTTTTCTGGACTATAACCCACCTTGCCCGCAAGCTAATTGTTGGTAATAGTTACGAAGCCACCACTGGTCAACTAATTGCCATTCTGGGTAGCGGAGCAGTTGGTGCTCTTGCCTATACTTTTTCCGATACCTTTTGGTTCTCAGCCGTTGAAGCGGAGGTTTACGCCATGTCGTCGTTATTTACCGCCTTTGTGTTTTGGGCAATATTAAAGTGGGAGGATCAAGCCGATGAGGCACACTCAACCCGTTGGATAATTTTCATAGCCTACATCATGGGTTTGTCAATTGGCGTTCACCTTTTGAACTTGCTTACCATACCTGCCATTGCATTTATATATTACTTCAAGAAATTTAAGACTACCCGAAATGGCATTTTAGCAACACTGGGTGTATCGGCTCTAATCTTGGGTAGCATTTTATATATCATTATTCCTGGAACATTTAAGGTAGGCTCTTGGTTTGACCTTCTCTTTGTTAACTCATTCGGATTGCCTTACAACTCGGGGTTACTATTCTACTTCGTTCTGCTTTTGGGTGCGCTAGCCTACGGCATTTTTAGAAGTCACAAAAAAGGAAAAGTTATTCTTAATACTGTTCTGGTAGGTGTAACCGTGATATTGATTGGTTACTCATCATACATGATGATAATTATTAGGGCTCATGCCAATACTCCAATTAATGAGAATAACCCATCGAATGCCTTTTCGCTAATTAGCTACCTGAATCGCGAGCAGTATGGCGATAGACCATTGTTCTACGGACAGTACTATAATGCACCTGTTACTGACAGTAAGGATTTGGAAACATGGATACCCAAAAATGGTAAGTATGTTAGAGGGTACCTGAAAACTAAGTATGAGTTTGACGATAGGTTTAAGACCATTTTCCCACGAATGTACAGCAACCAGCCCAATCACGTGGCTGAATACAAGAAATGGGCAAATATTCAGGGGAAACCCGTGAAGATAAATACCAGAGATGGAGGAACCGAAACCCGGTACGTACCAACCTTTGGCGAAAATCTGCTTTTCTTTTTCCGCTACCAGATTGGACACATGTATATCCGTTATTTCATGTGGAATTTCGTGGGTCGTCAGGATGATGTTCAAAGCCATGGAGGCGTTGAGAACGGGAACTGGATAAGCGGTATTAAGCCCATCGATGCCATTTTCCTTGGTAACCAGGATAACCTAACCGACGACATGAAAAATCACCCATCGCGCAACAAGTACTACTTCCTTCCCCTAATTCTTGGTTTGCTGGGTATTTACTTCCAACTGCAGGTAAAAAAGGATAAGAAAAACTTCTGGGTAGTTTTCATACTATTTTTCTTTACCGGCATAGCCATTGCAATATATTTAAACCAATACCCGCTTCAACCCCGTGAACGCGATTACGCCTACGCCGGTTCGTTTTATGCATTTTCCATCTGGATTGGGCTTGGGGTACTTGCAGTTTACGAGTGGCTCCGTAAAAAACTTTCTGAAACCCCATCGGCGGTTGCGGCTACTGCGTTCTGCTTGGTTGTTCCTGTAATAATGGGCTATGAGAACTGGGATGACCACGACCGCTCAGGACGTTACATTGCCCGCGATTTTGCCTACAACTACCTCAACTCATGCGAACCCAACGCCATACTTTTCACTAATGGCGATAACGATACCTTCCCGCTATGGTATGCGCAAGAGGTTGAAGGTATCCGGACTGATGTAAGGGTTGTTAACCTGAGCCTGCTGGGAACCGACTGGTATATCGACCAGATGAAAATGCAATGCTACCAATCGGCTCCCGTGCCAATTTCCATGGAACTTAACCAGTATGTAATGGGAACCCGCGATGTAGTTTACATTGTTAATCGGTTAAACGAACCCATTGAGCTTAAACAGCTCATGGATTTCGTTTTAAGCGACGACCCAGCTAAGAAACTTAGAGTTCCAGGAGAAAAGCCCATCGACTACTTACCCACAAACAAGATTAAACTTACTGTTGATAAGGAAAAAGTACTTTCAAAAGGAACCGTAAAGGCAAAAGATGCAGATTTAATAGTCGATAGTATGGTATGGACGCTCAAAGGGCAGTATATTACTAAAAGCGCTTTAGCCATTCTTGATATCATTGCAAACAATAATTGGGAACGCCCCATTTACTTTGTTTCACCTTTTGGTGATGGTGATATTGGCATTGCCGATTACCTTCAGCACGAGGGTTTTGCCTATAGGCTGGTTCCCATTAAATCGAATTCATCGGACTACCTTAACGTTTCAAGGATTGATACCGATATCCTTTACGACAGGCTAATGAACCGTTTCCGTTGGGGCAGAATAAATGAACCCAATGTGTTTATCGACCATAATGTACAACGTACCGCATTGGTTTTAAAACTTCGCAACAGTTTTTCACGCCTGGCTATAAAGTTAATTGAAGAGGGTAAAAAGGATTCCGCTCATAAAGTGCTTTACAGAGTAGTGGAACTTCTTCCACATCCCAAATTCCCTTACGATTTCTTTATGTTTGGCATTATTGAGGGTTACTACAAGTTGAACGAGCTTCAAAAAGCCAATAAGTTGACCCTTGATTATGCAAAGGTTAGCGAACAAAAACTTCGCTACTACGTATCACTTGACGATAGCATGAAGCGATATTACCAGGATGACATTGGACTAACAGCCCAAACTTTACAGGAACTAGCTTCTATTGCTGAAACCTATGGACAAAATGAGATTGCACTAGACATAAATAAAATGTTACAAGCAGCCATAACTTTAAAGTAAATTTATTGTTGATTTTGTAGGAAATTGCATTAGGAATTTCATAAATTTGAAATAAGCAAAAAGCATAGCTATGTCAAACAATTTTGGCGAAGTAGTTCAGATTATTGGTCCTGTAGTCGATGTGGTATTCTCAAATAAGGAAAGTCTTCCATCAATTTACGAGGCACTTGAGTTGACCCGGCCTGATAACACTCTGCTGGTTCTAGAATGCCAACAGCACATTGGCGAGAGCACCGTACGAGCCATAGCTATGGACTCAACCGATGGCTTATCGCGTGGAATAAAAGTACGCGCAACAGGTAAGTCAATAACCATGCCTGTGGGCAGCAAAATAAAAGGCCGACTACTTAACGTTATTGGCGAAGCCATAGATGGTTTACCCCAGGTTGACCGTCAGAGCAAGTATCAGGTTCACAGCAAACCACCAAAATTTGACCAGCTAAGCACACAAAAGGAAATCCTTTATACGGGTATTAAAGTGATTGACCTGCTTGAACCCTACTCAAAGGGGGGTAAAATTGGTTTGTTTGGTGGTGCTGGTGTGGGTAAAACGGTTATCATCATGGAGCTCATCAACAACATTGCTAAGGGGTATAGCGGTATGTCGGTTTTTGCAGGGGTTGGTGAGCGTACACGCGAAGGGAACGACCTGCTCAGGGAAATGATTGAATCCGATGTGATTAAATACGGAAAAGAGTTTAAAGAATCGATGCTTAAGGGAGGCTGGAATTTAAGCCTTGTGAACCTTGAAGAACTTGAGAAATCGCAAGCCACATTAATATTTGGTCAGATGAATGAGCCTCCTGGTGCCCGTGCTACAGTAGCCCTTTCGGGTTTAACGGTTGCCGAATCGTTTCGCGATGGTGGCGAGGATGGTCAGGGACGCGATATTCTTTTCTTTATCGATAATATTTTCCGATTCACACAGGCAGGTTCTGAGGTTTCGGCATTGCTTGGCCGTATGCCATCGGCAGTAGGTTACCAACCTACCCTGGCTACCGAGATGGGCCTAATGCAGGAGCGTATCACCTCAACCAAAAAAGGGTCAATTACTTCGGTTCAGGCCATTTATGTTCCCGCCGATGACCTTACTGACCCCGCCCCTGCCACCACTTTCAGCCACCTGGATGCAACCACGGTTCTCGACCGTAAAATTGCCGAGTTAGGTATTTACCCCGCCGTTAACCCACTCGATTCCACATCGCGTATCTTGACACCCGAAGTGGTTGGCGAAGAACACTACAACACGGCTCAACGGGTAAAAAACCTGCTTCAGCGCTACAAGGAGTTGCAGGACATTATTGCAATACTTGGCATGGACGAATTGTCGGAAGATGATAAATTGGTAGTTCACCGTGCCCGTCGTGTTCAGCGATTCCTTTCGCAACCTTTCCACGTTGCCGAGGCTTTTACAGGCATTAAAGGGGTGATGGTAGATATCAAGGATACCATCAAAGGGTTCAACATGATAATGGATGGCGAGGTTGACCAATACCCCGAAGCCGCTTTTAACCTTGTAGGCACCATTGAAGAAGCCATTGAAAAGGGCGAACGCATGTTGACTGAGGCTAAAAAACAGTAAACCATGATTTGCGAACTCTACTCGGTTGAAAAGTTCTTCCAGGTTGAAGACGTTTACTACGTTCAGGTACCCGGCACAAAGGGTTCGTTCGGAATACTGAAAAAGCATGCACCAATTATTTCGTCGCTTGAACCTGGAGTAGTTAAAATTGTACGGAACGATGGCACTGAATTATTCTTTGCCATACCAGCCGGAGGGTTTATCGGTGTTGAAAACGATGTGATTTCCATTGTATCGGAGGATATTAACCAAACCTTTTAAACCATGAACAAGTCTGCATGGTTAGTTATTTTATTAACCTTGATAATTAATGAGGTAGCCGTGTCGCAACAAAAAATTTCTTTTCCGGCAATGTATGGATTGGAGGTAACAGCCGATTTATATTTTTTGTCGTCCGATAAGCCCTACGTAATACTACTTCATCAGGCTCGCTACAGCCGGGGTGAATACCTGGAAATTGCTCCAAGAATTGTTAATCTCGGCTATAACTGCATAGCCGTCGATTTACGTTCGGGTAGTGAGGTAAACGGTGTGATTAACGAAACAGCCAAAAGGGCAAAGGAAAAGGGCTTGTCCCAGAACTACACCGATGCTGTTCCCGATATTGAGGCGGCTGTTGCCTACGTTAAGAGGCAAACCAATTTACCCTTTGTGCTTTGGGGTAGTTCCTACTCAGCTTCGCTGGCTCTGATTCAAGCCGCCATGGATTTGCGCACAAAAGCCGTTGTTGCATTTTCACCAGGTGAGTATTTTGATACGTCAGATTTTGTGTCGTCAAAAATTAAAGACATATCTGTTCCGGTTATTGTGCTTTCCTCAAAAGCAGAGTGTGCTTCTGTTAAGGAGTTGATAGGTTCAATAAAACGGCAAAATCTGGTTACCCAGTTTTGTCCTACCGATAAAGGGAAACATGGTTCAAGTGCACTCTGGAAATCGAACCCATTCAGCAGCGATTACTGGCTGGCCATCGCTATGTTTTTTAGCAAGCTCAAATAGGCTTAGTAAGAGTTGATATTTTTCTCAAAACTGGGTGAGTCGAAATCGGGGTTGAAACCTGGGGGTTCCTTTCGGTTTCGCCGGTAACATAGTTCACATAGCCCTTAACAAACTGAATGGGTAGAGTATAACGGTATTCCTCGGCTTAGTTGTCAAACTCAGGAGGAGCATCACATAAAATATTTTCTATTAAATGTTAATTCCTCTGCTGCGGATTAGTTCAGCATACTTATCAAAAAACTTGAATACATTTGAAACTCTCTTCGAGGCCTTTGAACGCCAGCTCAACTACTTTATCGATATCAAAATTAAGGGCAATGTAATAGTTGAAAAGATTTGGGCGCAAAACATGCCCGTTCCATTCCTATCGCTTTTAATTGACGATTGCATTGCAAATGCAACCGACTATAATGCCGGTGGGGCTCGCTATAACACCAGCTACATTCAGGGGGTGGGGCTAGGAAGTATAACCGATAACCTCACAGCAATTAGAAAACATGTTTACGAAGATGGTTTAATTGATATAAAAGAATTACTATTCGCATTATCGTCAAACTATGAGGGTTACGAGGATTTGCGTTATAAGCTGATTTATGAAACCCCCAAGTGGGGGAACAACAACGATTATGCCGATAGGCATGCCGTTATGGTTTTTAATAGTTTTTACAAGGCAGTTGATGGTTGCCCCACATACAGGTATGGAGTTTTCCGTATAAACACGTTACCCACCACCAACCACGTTTACTTTGGCAGTAAAATTGGAACTATGCCCGATGGACGTAAAACATTTGAACCAATAAGCGAGGGAATTAGCCCGGCTCAGGGTGCCGACCGTAAAGGGCCAACCGGTGTAATCCTATCATGCGCCAAAATTAACCATATTAAAACGGGAGGTACTTTGCTAAATCTAAAATTTTCGCCATCGTTCTTCAACACCGACGAGAGTTTAGATAAGCTGGTCTCACTTATCCTTAGCTACTTCAAGCTCGATGGCTATCACATTCAGTTCAATGTAGTTAGCGCAAAAACCCTGCGCGACGCGCAACTTCATCCCGAAAAGTACCGCGACTTGATTGTTCGTGTGGCCGAATATTCCGATTACTTTAACGATTTGGGCGAAGCCCTGCAAAACGAAATTATTAGGAGAACGGAGCATGAATCAATGTAAATATCTTTAAATTAGATAAAATATTTTGAAGGTTATGAAACGTTTTGTTGTTATTTCATTTTTAGCTTTGCTTTTCTACTTATCGCTACTAGCTTTTCAGCCCCAAAGTCCCATAGCAGAGCAAATTCTCAAGTCAATTCCTATTGTTGATAGCTTTAAGGTGATTGATAACGATCCCTTGTTTCAGTCAACCTATGAGGTGTGGTTTAGAGTTCCACTTGACCACAACAATCCAAACGGGTTTAAATTTCCATTAAGAGCATACTATTCGCACCGGAGTTTCACCCGGCCAATGGTTGTGGTTATTGATGGTTACACCATGTACACATCGCGTTCTAATGAACTTACGCGTATTTTAGAGGCTAACCAGCTAACCATTGAACATCGGTTCTTTTCAAAAAGCAAGCCAGCGGATTCCATACCATGGAGCTACCTCAACATAAGCCAGGCGGCAGCCGATGCGCATACCGTAATATCGGCCTTTAAACCTCACTACCAAGGGAAATGGGTTTCGACTGGAATTAGTAAGAGCGGGCAGGCCACCATTTTCCACCGCAGGTTCTACCCCAACGATGTTGATGTTAGCGTTCCCTATGTAGCGCCATTAAATTTTTCTAGCGAGGATAGGCGTGTATATGAATTCCTGAGCAAAGTTGGTTCAGCCGAATGCCGAGAAAAAATCAGAGAGTTTCAAATTGCACTTTTTAAGAACAAAAAAACATTACTGCCAAAGCTCGAGTGCCTCGCCAAAAAGAATAGCTGGCAATTTACTATGGGCATTAGCCGTGCTTACGACTTAAGCGTACTTGAATACGAATTTGCCTTCTGGCAATGGGGTTATAGCTGCAACGATATACCCGCAGGCAACTCGCAGCCATCGGTTCTGTTTGAGCATTGGTCACAGGTAAACCCATTTATATTTTTCGAGGAAAAAGAGATTGAAAGGATTAGGCCATTCTTCTATCAGGCTATGACTCAGATAGGAATGTATGGCTATAATATCGAACCATTCAGGAATCATCTTCCCGACAAGAAAAATATCACCTTTGAATTTACCCTGCCCAAAGGGCATACCGCTAATTTCGACTCGACAGCCATGCTCGATGTTTACCGATGGGTAAGGGATTCGGGCAACTACATGTTATACATTTACGGCAAAACCGATGCATGGAGTTCAACCGCAGTTGACCCCGGCACAAAAACCAAAACAGTTAAAATGGTTTGCCCGGCAGGTAGCCACTCAACCCGCATTAAGGATTTTCCAAAACCGTTGCGCGATAGTATCTATATCACCCTTGAAAGATGGCTTGAAATGCCGGTTAGTAGAAAGTAATAAGATGCAACCCCTATGGGTTGCATCTTATTTTTTAAGGTTGAGAATTACTGTTTCCTAATCGCCTCGTCGTAAAGTGCCGATACAACTTCCCAGTTTATCAGGCTCCAAAAGCTTTTCACATACTCTCCCCTTTTGTTTTGGTACTTGAGGTAGTAGGCATGCTCCCAAATATCTATTCCAATGAGGGGAATACCCTTAAAGTCCGACACATCCATTAGTGGATTATCCTGATTGGAAGTAGAGCCAACTCTGAGTTTACCATTTCCCTCAACCACAAGCCAAGCCCAACCGCTACCAAAACGCTTAAGGGCAACATCGTTGATTTGGGCTATCATATTATCGATAGTCCCAAAATCACGAGTAATGGCATTGCTAAGTGCAGGACTTATATCCTTTCTGTTTCCGGGTTTAATGATTTCACAGTAAAGTATATGGTTGTAACAGCCTCCACCGTTATTACGCACCCCAGCGGGGTAGGAACTCGCTTTTGAAAAAACCTCACCCACTGTCATTTCCAAATAATTCATTTCAGCAGCCAGCTTCATAAAATTATTAAAATACGCTTTATGGTGACGGCTGTAATGAATTTCAACTGTAAGGGCATCAATAACCGGCTCTAATGCCGAATACTCATAAGGTAATTGGTAGAATTTCAATTCCGATACCTTTTGCGATAAAAGGCTATTCTGTGCCTGGGTGAATACCGTTGCGGCAACGAATATAAGCGATAATACTATACTCTTCATGGTTTTTGATTTAATGCTATTAACAACTAAAGAGCTGTAAAGGTTCAACTTATCGTTTTAATTCAGCTACATCAAGTTAGAAGACCTCGCTCGGCAAATTTTGTAACTTCGTGGTTGCAAAACGAACGATGAATGCTCGTCGAAGCCAACTCATGTGGTTTTTTCAATCAGGTAAGTATGTATTTGTCACGGCCTATAAGTCCGCGCTTGTATTAGAAAAGCTTTTATCGCTGCAATTAACAAGAAATGACTTAGAAAACAGAGTTTTTCTTTTTAGAACCATGTTCGGTTTGCTATAGTACTCTTATTACACTTTCGCTCAAATCTTTAATTGCTTGCGTTCATGGATGCTTTTACTTAAAGCTATTCCACACTTTTTTTGGATGAATAGTATAATACCCATAACATTCATAAGACGAGTTTAAAACATGTTGATTATTTGTAACTACCGATAAACTTGATGAAATATTGTTTATCAAAAAGTTGCATTGGCAGATTAAATCCTGTATATTTTAAAAAGTAAAAATTATCGATATGAAAACTAATAAGTTAATATCCCTAATGGTTGCTTTGGTGTTGACGTCAAACGGATGTAACAACGCAAAAGTCGTAGGTTCAAACCAAGAACTTGAGGGTAAACTTCCAGCGCCAAAATTAATGGGTGAAATTTCTGTTGAGGAAGCGCTTAACCTTAGAAAATCTGTTAGAAAGTTTCTTGATAAACCCCTATCCATTGACCAAATTTCACAACTGCTATGGTCGGCCCAAGGGATTACCCGTACTAGGGGTGAACTCAAGTTAAGAACTGCTCCTGCGGCTGGTGCCACGTATCCGTTAGAAACTTACCTATTTACTGCAAGTGGTGGCTATAAGTACAACCCTGCAGACCACAGCCTGAAAAAGGTGTACCCAGATGATATGAGAATAGAACTTGCCCAAGCCTCGCATGGACAAACTTCAGTTAGTTGTGCACACGCTGTTTTTGTTTTTACTTACATTGAAGAGAGAACATCACAGCGATACGGCGAAAGGGCATACCGATACATTTGCATGGAAGCAGGACATGTTGCACAAAATATCCATTTACAAGCCGTAGCCCTTGGGCTAGGTTCTGTTCCTGTTGGAGCTTTTACCGACGATAAAGTAGCAGAAATTATGCAATTGCCAGAGAATGAAATTCCTCTATATATTATTCCTGTGGGGTATTCTGCTGAAGAATAAAGATGCCTCTTTTGCACATTCTATGATAATAAAAGTAAAAATTGGCCTTATGGACATTTTTCAGGCTAACACGTTTATAAATGTGCAAGATTCAAGTCACAAATGCAACTTTTGTCTTTGTTAATAATTGGTTTTTTACAAATATAGGACTTTTATAGCTATACCGCTTCCTTGGCCTGCTGTTAATTCTGTTCGCAACAAGCTGTA
>DSBV01000101.1 GCA_011045955.1 Bacteroidales bacterium
CGTGTTCGCATCGTGCTTGAGCTTGTCTAGCAACAGCGCTTGAGAACCAAACCATTTTGGGCACAGCTTCATCTACATGTATTACTGAGTGAAGCTTTATGCCGCCCTTCTTTTTCCCGTTCTGCGGATTTCGCCCAACACATTTTAGGATTTCCTTAAAAAGGCTGATGGTTGTGCTGTCAACAATCTCTATCTGTTTACTTATCACGTCCTTAATCCTGCTGTCCGAGATAACATGACCCTACTGCTTAAGAAGCTTATTGTAGATATTGCCAAAAACATCTGCATTTCGCCGTTTGTTGGCATCTGAAAGCGTACTTCTCCTGGGGATATGATTGAGCTGAAAATGTTTGGTTTTACCGGCTAATCCGAGCATGGCTCCGCTAACCTCGCGTAAGGATGCGCATTTGGCAAACGAGCAGAACAGCATGCTTATCAGGTGGTCCTTAGTCTTAAATTTCTTTACGTATCGATCGGAATCGAACTTTTTCGTGCTGGAGGTGATGGTTCTGGGGTCAATTAAAGAAATCAGCTGTCCGAAAACCGAGGTGCCAAAAAAATGTGTACTTTTATCCATAGTAGTTAAATGTTGGTGATAAAACAAAGCTACTAAAAAGAGCTGGGAGTTCCTTGTGGGCTCCCTTCTCTTATATTTTTATCGGACAACAGTGAAATTTATTTATAAGTAATTTTTCGTTACCCTAGTTCGGCTAAGTCTGTGACTTCGGTCGCTGCTAACCGAACGAAGTGACCTCAATGGAGTCAAACAGCGGTCTCTGACCGCACAAAATACCCCCCCCGCTCACGCGATTTGCAACCGACCGAAGGGAGTTCAGCAAAGCCAAGCCGTACGATTTTATTAAAAGGTGTTTTCAGTGAGGCACAGCTCGAATAAGTAATAAAGTGTGTAAGAAGTATTTGTCATGGACTACAAGTCCGCGCCAGCAAAGAATGGTGTAAGTCGCACGCGTCAAAAGACGTGCGCGAGCAGGGGTTTAGCGTTTAACGGCTCACGGTTAACGTTTTTAACTTCCTTTAACTTCCTCATATTTCGCCTCATTCCCTCTCATTCCGAATCATTCCGATCCGTCGCTAACCGCCAACTTGTTTGTTCTGTTTCAATCTTTTTTGTGTTGCTTAGCATTGTTTAACATCTATCATTCATATATTTGCACTCTTAAAATAAAACTGGTTTGAAACAGTTTTTTTCAGTTATATTAGCATGCCTACTGCTTGCAGCGGCAGTGTACTCAACTAGCAGTCGTGCCTATTCGCAGGAAGGGGCTCGTACCCTAGTTGGCAAGCATTCCCAGAGCGATACGCTGGGGGGTAGGAACGTTTCATTTGATAAGAGTGGAGCAAAGGGTATCGGCCGTTCAGCTACCGATACGCTTAAACCCAACGAGCGCAACATTTACGGTTACCTTGGCATTCAGGATCCTAAAACCAAGTCGTTTGCCTGGTATATTGATATGGAAACATTTGATTTGGCTCAAACCCAGGCCTTTGATAGTTCGCTATTCCTGGTGCATCTGATACTACCCGGACAAAAGAGCCTATCGCCATTAACCTACCTGGGCAATATGGGATCGCCTATTCAGAGTGACCATTTTTTTGAACGGCCGGTTAACTTTCCGTTCCTGTTCTCAAAGGGGTATGCCAGTTACGAGCAACCGGTACTGGATAGGAAGCAGTACAACGTAAGGCGTCCGCACACGTTGTTGGAGTACTCTACTGCCGGTAAAAGGCGTAATGCTGAGCAAAACCTCAGGGTTTTTCATACGCAGAATGTGAACAGGTACTTGAACTTCGGGTTACAGTACGATTACTACAGCACTAAGGGTATATACGAAAGGCAGCTAACCCGTAATAACGATTTTACGGCCTTTGCAAGCTACTACAAGCATAGGGTGTCGGCACAGGGGACATTTGCCTACACTTACATTCGGAATCAGGAAAATGGCGGACTGGTTGACGATAGGTTTATACAGGACACCGTTATGGAGCCCAACCTGGTGCCCTTCAGGCTAAAGGATGCATCGGTGGAGTACCGTAAAAGGAGTTTTGCCGGTGTGGTTGGTTACGATATTATTACAAAAAGGGTAAACGATAGCCGTGAGAATCTGAAATCGATTCTCACGGCAAAGCTGATACTTGATGCCAACCGCTACACGCGGGTTTATGCCGATACCGAGTCCGATTCGTCGTACTACGGAAACTTCTACATTAGTACCACATCTACCCACGATTCGGTGTACCTGGCCACCTACCAGTCCACTCTGCTCATGGAGCTAAGCCAAATTGCCAAATATCCCGGCATACCGGGATTGCGGGCGTGGGTATCGGGCCAAATGGGAAACTACTATAATTTTACCCCAGAAAATTTTATATATACTTACAACAATACGAAGCTTAACACCACTCACTTTGGGGTAGGGGTTTATAGCCAAAGTCCTTACTTTAGCTACAGTGGTGCTGCACGTTTCTACATGAGCGGATACAGGGCAGCTGATAAGGAGTTGATTGGCCGTTTGACCATTTCGCCATGGAAATCGAAGGAGTTGCCTTATGTTGCAGGGGAGTTAAGCATCACCGATAGGGAGTTCGATATCTTTATAAATCGATATTTTTCAAATCATTTTAAATGGGAAAATAGCTTTGAAAAGGAGAGCCGTTTCAGGTTAAGTGCAAAGTTTGGTGCCGAGAAAGTTGGTTTTGAAGCTGGGTATAACCTAGAGCATATACTGAACTATGTATATTTCGATACCCTCTCCTTGCCTGCTCAAGATCCTAAGGTTACTGTAACATCGGCATACATTCAGGAAAAGTTGAAGTTAGGATGGTTTAATGCTGTTTGTAGGGTTATTTGGCAGGCCACCACTAATGCTGATATATTAAGTTTGCCCACTATATCGGGCTTTGGTGCAATTTATTTACAATACCCGGTTGTAAAGAATGTGCTTACCATGCAGCTGGGTGTTAGCGGGTTTTACCGTACCGAGTTTTATGCCGACGCTTACAATCCTGCACTTGGGATTTATCATAACCAACGTGTTCGAAAAATTGGTAACTATCCGTTCATCGATGTATTTCTGAATGCCAAGTGGAAGCGTACAAACCTGTTTGTTAAGTTTGATCATGTAAACCAGGGATTAATTGATAATCAGTATTTTACTGCACTTCGCTACCCGTACAATCCACGTATGGTTAAGTTTGGGGTTTCGTGGATGTTTTACGATTAATCGTCAAAATTCTCTATTGTATTTCAACACTTTAGGCTAATTTTGCGTTTCTGTTTGGTTAATCCAAAAAAGTCATATTATGGTTCGAAAATTTATGTATCTGCGTAATGGGTTGATTTTTTTGTCTATGCTGTTTAGTTTCTCACTTTTAAATTGTGAGGAGAAAGCGACTAAGGAATTAGAAGTTCAAAGGGACCTTGCCGATATACTGGCTGATGGCAAGCTTGTTGCCGTAACCGATTATAATGCAACAAGTTACTTTATTTACAAAGGTGAGCCAATGGGTTACCAGTACGATATGCTTCGCGATTTAGCAACCTACTTAGGGGTAAAGCTCGAAATCGTGACAGAGAACGATATCGACAAATCGTTTGAGATGCTCAGGAAGGGTGAGGTTGATATCATAGCCAGCAGCTTAGCCATAACCGCCCAGCGCAAGGAGGAGGTCGATTTTACTTTGCCTCATGGCGAAACCAGCCAGGTGCTGGTTCAACGGGTGCCTGCCAACAACAGCGATCCAGCAGTCCAAAAACCGCTTCAGCTTTCGGGCAAATTGGTTTACGTACAAAAAAGTTCAGCAGGCGCACAGCGCCTGAAAAACCTATCCGATGAAATTGGTGGGGGAATAACCATTGTTGAGCTTCCCAACTACGATGCCGACAAGTTGATAGAACTGGTAGCTACAGGCGAAATCGACTTTGCGGTTTGTGACCAATCGGTGGCGTTAGTTAATTCCAATTCCTATCAAAACATCAACATTGACGTTCAGATAGGATTTCCGCAAAAAACAGCCTGGGCTATCCGTAAAACCTCAGTTGAACTCCGTCCAAAAGTTGATGCATGGCTGGATGGCTACCTAAAAACGGCACACTATCGGAATATTGAGAATAAGTATTTTTCCCAGGAGCGCTTTATCAGGCGGGCCAGCAGCGATTACTTTTTCATATATACCGGCAAAATTTCACCGTGGGACGAATACTTTAAAAAGTATAGTAAAGGTATCGATTGGGACTGGCGACTTTTAGCGTCGTTGGTTTACCAGGAATCGCGTTTTCGACATAATGTCAGGTCCCATAGAGGCGCTTCAGGCTTAATGCAATTCATGCCTCAAACCGCCGAGTTTTTTGGTATCGATAGCACAGCTGATCCTGTTAAGCAAATAGAGGCTGGTGTTAGGTACATTAAGTGGCTCGAAGATCGATTTGCCAACTACGACATTCCTACGGATGAGATGATAAAATTTGTGTTAGCATCGTACAATGCAGGGATAGGCCACATAATTGACGCACGAAAACTTGCCCAGAAACACGGTCGAAATCCCAATGTGTGGGACAATAACGTGGAGTACTTCATCCGTAACAAGTCGCAGTTTGCATACGACCCCGTTGTTAGGCATGGTAGGCTAAAGGGGGTTGAAACCACAAACTACGTAAAGGAGATAATGGAAAGGTACCAGCACTACAAGAATATTATAGGAGAGTAAAGCTCTCCTATTTTTGCTGTAAACGTGCTTTATTCGTACATTTGCGCAAAATTTCATGGACATGAGAAATCGTAGAGTTCGAGTGCGGTTTGCACCAAGTCCAACAGGCCCTTTGCACATTGGTGGGGTGCGCACAGCACTATTTAACTACTTTTTTGCCCGCCAGCACGGTGGCGATTTCATTCTTCGTATTGAGGATACTGACTCACAACGGTTTGTCCCCGGTGCCGAGGAGTACATCAACGAGGCGCTGAACTGGTGCGGGATAAAGATAGACGAAGGAGTACGTGAGGGAGGACCCCACGCACCTTACCGCCAAAGCGAGCGCAAACACATATACAAGCAGTATGCCGATAGGCTTGTGGAGTTCGGATATGCATATTACGCCTTTGACACACCAGAAGTGTTGGACAAAATGCGCGCCGAGGCCGAAGCCAATGGTGGCGCATTTACCTATAACTATGCCATTAGAAATAGCATGGAGAACTCCTTGTCGCTACCAGCCGATGAAGTGAAGCGTCGAATTGATAGAGGCGACCAATGGGTTATTCGCTTTAAGATGCCCGAGAATGAGGAGGTGGTGATGCATGATCTTATCCGCGGCGAGGTTAGGGTGAACACCTCACCGCTTGACGATAAGGTGCTGTTTAAGAGTAGCGATATGCTCCCCACATACCACCTGGCCAACGTTACTGACGATTACCTGATGGAGATTTCGCACGTTATCCGTGGCGAGGAGTGGCTGCCCTCGTTGCCCCTGCATGTACTGCTGTACCGTGCCCTGGGCTGGGAGGCGGTGATGCCAAAGTTTGCACACCTTCCGCTACTGCTTAAACCATTGGGTAATGGTAAACTGAGCAAGCGCGATGGGGATAAAATGGGATTCCCCGTTTTTCCCTTGCTATGGAGGGGTGCCGATGGTGAGATATCGCGTGGTTACCGCGAGGATGGCTACTTCCCCGAGGCATTTGTAAACCTGCTTGCCCTTTTGGGGTGGAACCCAGGAACCGATCAGGAAATATTCAGCATGGACGAGTTAATTCAACTTTTCAGCATTGAGCGCATAAACAAGTCGGGTGCGCGCTTCGACCCGGAAAAGGCAAAATGGTTCAACCACCAGTACCTTATCCGCAAATCCGACGCTGAGGTTGCTGAACTATTCCAGCCTGTTCTTGAACAGTGCAATATCGATGTACCAATTGATAAGCTTACGCGAATAGTTGGGCTGGTTAAGGAACGTGTTAACTTTGTCCATGAGCTATGGGGGCAAACAAACTTTTTCTTTGAGCGCCCCCTGGAGTACGACCAGCAAGCTGTTGCCAAGCACTGGAAGCCCGAAATTCCCGATATGATAACCGATGTTAGCCAAACTCTAAAAGGCCTATCCGCTTGGTCATCCCATGAAATCGAAACGGCTTTAAAAGAAATCATTAACTCTAAGGGCTATGGTATGGGAAAGGTTATGAATGCCATAAGATTATGCCTTGTTGGCGAATCGAAAGGGCCTGGTATAGCTGATATCTGCGAAATTCTAGGGAAGGATGAAACCCTTACCAGGCTTAACCAAGCCATTTTAGTTCTGAATGGTAAGCAATGAATCGGAATGAGACGGAATGACTCGGAATTAAACTGAATATAAGGAAGTTAGAAGAAGTTTTAGTTCGTTAAACGTGAACCGTTAGACGTTAAAAGATAAAAGTTAAATGTAAAATGCTTGATTTTAAGCGGAAATGAATCGAAAAATACGGAATATGGTGGAGTTGATGAAGATAGAGGGAAAGTGAATTGTTAAACTTAATACCATAGATTAACAAATTTAACCGGGCTAAAAAATAGAAACGCAGAAATATTTTTAGAGGAGATTAACCAATAGAAATACAAAAACTTTTAATTACATATTTCAATTGACGAATTCGGATTTAATTATCTTTGTGGCATGAGAAACATTGTAAACATAGTTGCTACCTGTTGTTGTATGTGGTATAGGTTTGTACCGCAGGGGTATAGCTATTTTCGATGTTGATTATGCATATCAAATCATAAAGCAAGCCCTTCCGGTTTTAGCGGAGGGGCTTTTTTCATTTTATCATGGTATTTATGCTAAAACACACAAAAAAATAAGGATACATGATTAGGAATAAACCCAATTACATTGAAATACAGCATAAAGTTCAGGGATTAAGTGAGAGTTTTACTAATTTGGTTATTGATAGTTTGCTTGGTTTGAGGCCAAAAGCAGATATCGAAAAGCCTTACGTTAGGCTTATGGATGCGCTACAATACTTTATTTCCGATATCGAACAATGCCGTAGGCATCTGGAACTCTTTTTTCAAGGCTTACCAAAGGTGTTAGCTACACTTAAAGGCGATGCATACTTTATTTTCCATAACGATCCTGCCGCCGAAAGCATTGAAGAGGTTTTGCTTGCCTACCCAGGGTTTTACGCCATTATCCATTACCGATTAGCAAACCTGCTGCGTAGGATGGGGGTAAAAATTTTGCCGCGGATGATTACGGAATACGCTCACAGCAAAACGGGTATCGATATTCATCCTGCCGCAACCATTGGTCAGCAGTTTTGTATTGATCATGGAACCGGAATAGTGATTGGTGAGACTGCCAAAATAGGGGATAAGGTTAAAATATACCAGGGGGTAACAATTGGTGCGTTAAGTGTATCGAAAAGTTTGGCTACAACCAAGCGTCACCCAACAATCGAAGACAATGTGATTATATACGCCGGCAGCACTATTCTTGGTGGCGAAACCGTAATTGGCCATAATAGTGTTATTGGCGGTAATGTTTGGTTGGTTAAAAGTGTTCCGCCTTTCTCAATGGTTTACCATGAGAGTAAAGTGATTGTGCGGCAAAATGATTATAAAACTAAAATGTAGAGAGTTATGAAATATTTGAGTATTGACAAGTCGATAGGTAACACGCCGCATATACGGCTGAATAGGCTATTCCCAAATGCAGAGGTATGGCTAAAAGATGAAAGGCGAAACCCCTCTGGTAGTATCAAGGACAGGGCAGCCATGGCTATGGTTGAGGATGCCGAAGAGCAGGGACTTTTGAAGCCGGGCAGTGTAATAGTTGAGCCAACATCAGGCAATACCGGTATAGGTCTTTCCATGGTTGCGGCTGTAAAAGGCTATAGGTTGATACTGACCATGCCCGAAAGCATGTCGGTTGAACGGAGAGCCCTTCTTAAGGCTTATGGTGCTGAAATTGTACTTACGCCGGCAGCGCTCGGTATGCAAGGAGCAATTGATAAGGCTAAGGAAATTCTTTCCAGTATTCCCTCGGCATGGATGCCTATGCAATTTGCTAATGCGGCTAACCCCAGTATTCATTTTCAGACCACTGCACAGGAGATTTTGGCTGATTTCCCCGATGGGGTTGATATTATTGTTGCAGGAGTAGGGACTGCTGGCCATATAACCGGGATTGGGCTGGGCCTAAAGGCTGCATTCCCCAATATTCAGGTAATTGCAGTAGAGCCATCCGACTCGCCGGTTCTCTCTGGAGGGCAACGGGGTTCGCACCCCATTCAGGGAATTGGAGCTGGTTTTGTACCCCAGAACCTCGACCGTAGCGTAATAGGCAAAATTATTACGGTTAAAGCCGACGAGGCGTTTGAATGCATGCATTTGCTTGCCCGAACCGAAGGGATTTTGGCAGGGATATCAACTGGTGCAAATATTGCAGCCGTTAAAAAGCTGTTGATAGAACAGCATGGCAACCCCAAAATTTTAACCTTTGCCTACGACACCGGCGAGCGCTACCTGAGCGTGAGTGGGATTTGGGAGTAGGTTTATAACCCGGTTAGGCGTTTAATCTCGTTGAGTTTATTAAGCGCCTCAATGGGTGTAAGGTTATTAATATCGATTTTCTTTATCTGGTCGCGTATTTGTTTTAGCACGGGGTCTTCGAGCTGGAAAATACTTAGCTGGTAGCCCTCGCGGTGTGTGCCTATTTCATTAACCGGCTTGCTTAACGATTGGCGTTGAGTTGAGCCTTCAAGTTCCGCAAGAATTTCGTTAGCGCGTTTTACCACGCTTGGTGGCATGCCTGCCATACGGGCAACGTGTATTCCAAAGCTATGCTCACTTCCCCCACGAACAAGTTTACGCAGGAAAATTACCTGGTTGTTAACCTCTTTTATGGTTACATTGTAGTTTTTTACACGGGGGAACGATTTTTCCATCTCGTTCAGTTCGTGGTAATGCGTTGCAAAGAGCGTTTTTGCCCGTGCGTTGGAATGGTTGTGAAGGTACTCAACAATTGCCCAAGCTATTGAAATGCCATCGTAGGTTGATGTTCCTCGGCCAATCTCATCGAGTAGCACTAAGCTTCGGGGTGACACATTGTTCAGGATGCTTGCCGCCTCCTGCATCTCCACCATAAAGGTCGACTCGCCCAGCGAAAGGTTATCCGATGCCCCAACACGGGTGAATATTTTATCAACTATACCTATTGAAGCTGACTCGGCGGGAACAAAGGAGCCCATTTGTGCCATAAGCACAATTAAGGCGGTTTGCCTTAGCAATGCCGATTTCCCGGCCATATTTGGCCCTGTAATTATGATAATTTGCTGTTCGCGCGTGTCGAGGTAAACATCGTTGGCAATGTACTGTTCACCGGCCGGCAGCATGCGTTCAATTACAGGATGTCGTCCTTGCTTAATGTCAATCGCATCATCTAAGTTTACCTGCGGTCTGCAATAGCTATACTCCACTGTGCAGTGGGCAAACGAGAGCAGGCAATCGAGTTGAGCTATTAAGTAGGCGTTTAGCTGTATTGACCCTACATACTCGGCTAGGCTATGAACCAGGTTTTGGTAAAGGTTTTGCTCAAGTTCAGCAATTTTCTCCTCGGCTCCTAGTATTTTTTCCTCGTACTCTTTTAGTTCTTGAGTGATGTAACGTTCGGCCGATACCAGGGTTTGCTTTCGAATCCAGTCGGCTGGGACTTTATCCTTATGGGTATTCCTAACCTCAATGTAATAGCCAAAGACGTTATTGAAGTTAACCTTGAGCGATGGTATTCCGGTACGCTCCGATTCGCGTTGCTGGATACTTAGCAAGTATTCCTTACTGGAGAACAGAATGTCCCTTAGCTCATCAAGTTCAGCATTAACTCCTCTGGCAATTACCTGACCTTTACCGAGCATCATGGGTACATCGGGCATAATCTCATTCTCGATTCGTTCACGAATTCGGTGGCAGGGATTTAGCTGTTCCGATATACGAAGTAGCGTAGGCTCAACGCTTTGGTCGCAAATGGCCTTAACCTCATCAGTCAGCGCTAGCGCATTTTTTAGCTGAACCATCTCGCGGGGTTGAATACGCCCTACGGCTGCCTTTGAGATGATACGTTCCATATCGCCCATTTCCCGGATTTTATCGGTAAGAGTTGTACGGATATCTTCGTTTTTAACCAAGAGTTCAACCACGTTCAGCCTGTCGTTAATAGAGTCGATACTCTTGAGGGGTAATGCCACCCAACGTTTTAGCAGGCGGGCACCCATGGGCGATGAGGTTTTATCGATAACCTCGATGAAAGTTTTGGCTCCCTCGTTAATGGAGCTGAACAGCTCCAGGTTACGCGAGGTAAACCTGTCAATCCACACAAAGTTGTCCTCGTCGATGCGGGAAATGCTCTGAATGTGACCTGTTTGTGTGTGCTGGGTAACATCAAGGTAGTAGAGTATTGCTCCAGCGGCGGTTACACCGTACCGCAACGAATCGATACCAAACCCTTTTAACGATTGGGTTTTAAAGTGCTTGGTTAGTTTTTCGCGAGCGGCATCCTCGTTAAAAGCCCACTCATCGAGTCGGGTTACATAATGCTTACTACCAAACTGTTCCAGGAACTCCTTGTGCCTTGTTCGTTCAACAAGAATCTCCTTGGGTTTAAAGTTGTTGATTAGCTTATCAACATAGTCAAGGTTTCCCTCGGAGGTATAGAATTCACCGGTGGATATATCCAGAAAAGCTACTCCTCCCGCTTTTTTATCGAGATAGATGCAGGCCAGGAAGTTGTTCTCCTTGCGTTCCAGAACATTATCGTTGTACGAAACTCCAGGGGTAACAAGTTCGGTAATCCCCCTTTTTACTATGGTTTTGGCTTTTTTTGGGTCCTCAAGTTGTTCGCAAATTGCTACTTTTTGGCCAGCTCTCACCAGCTTGGGCAGGTAAGTATCGAGTGCATGGTGTGGAAAACCGGCAAGTTCCACAAACGATGCAGCACCGTTTGCACGGCGGGTTAGGGTTATACCTAAAATCTCTGAGGTTTTTATGGCATCCTCGCCAAATGTTTCATAGAAATCGCCAACCCTGAAGAGCAAAATGGCATCTGGATGGTTGCGTTTAATGCTCAAGTACTGCTTCATCAGTGGGGTTTCCACTATATTAATATCATTCTCCTTGCTCACCGTTTATTAGTTTTCCGGAACGTTTACAAAAATACCAAATAGTTGCATAGCAATTTGGCCCTGTTGAAAAAACGTTAAAACTACTTTACAACATACAAATATGGCAAACCGGCTTTAAACTTTTGGCTAGTTTGGCGCTCAAATAAAACGAAACCCCCGACTTCACCGCCGAGGATCTCAAATGGTTCAGATATTAGTAAGGATTGGAAATAATCGCAATAAAGTTAAAAATTTTCAACAACATTTTCAACACTTAGGTTTCAATAGAGGAACGCTGTGATTGCTTACTAATACCTAACAATGTACCGGACAGGATTTTGCCTGTTTTTTTGTTTAGATTTTTTAGGTTTCACTTTATTATTAAACCGAGATTGGTCAGTAGAAACACAAGAAATATGTACACACCTAGATTTATTGACTTATTGGAATTAACCCCAACTTATCAAAATCTATCATTCCGAACTTTCGGAATGAATAGAATTTATTAGTCGATTCGTCAATTGGTTTTTTTCAATTGATGGATTTGGGTAATAAAAAAAGGCGACCTGAATGGTCGCCTTTTTAAAACTGTAGGCATCAGTTTACTTGTTTTTCTTTTTATCCTTACGTTTTTCAAGGTCGTGGGAAATAGGTGCTGCAATAAAAAGCGACGAATAAGTACCAATAAGAACACCAAAGATAAGCGCAAAGATAAACCCGCGAATTACTTCACCACCAAAGAAGAACATTGGGATAAGTACTATAAGTGTTGAGAAAGAGGTTGAGAATGTCCGGCTTAAAGTATCATTTAATGCATTGTTGATATTTTCTTTCCTATCGCGTTTAGGATGTAATTCGGTATACTCACGGATACGGTCGAAAACAATAACCGAGTCGTTAATAGAGTAACCGATAATGGTAAGGATTGCCGCAATAAACGATTGGTCTATCTCCATGTTGAATGGTACCCTGTAGTAAAGAACCGAGAACATTCCAATGGTAATTAACGAGTCGTGGAGAAGTGCAGCAACTCCTCCGGCACCATAACTCCAGTACCTAAATCTGATTAGGATGTATAGGAAAATAACGATAAGAGCAAAGAGTATAGCAATGTATGCGTCGCGTTTGATATCGTGAGCAATGGTAGGCCCAACTTTAATGGAACTTTGCTTGTAATCGTGCTGGAAGTCGCTAAATGTGGCACCATCGGACATGAAAGGCTTAACGCCGAGGTAAATCAATGAATCAACCTCATTGTCAACATTCGGGTCGGTATCGTCGATTTTGTACTTCGTGGTTATTTTAACCTGGTTTGAAGTGCCAATTGTTTTTACTTCAGGTGCTTCCCCAAGGTATGCAACAAGCGATTTGCTAATCTCTTGGGTTGAAACTGTATTCTGGAAGCGAACGATATATGAGCGTCCACCGGCAAAGTCGATACCCGGGTTCAAACCCCGAACTGCTAGCGAAATAATTGCAATTGATATTAGTATGCCTGAGAAGATATGAGCTTTTTTTCGTAGCCCAATGAAATCGATGTTAACTTTTTGGAATGCATTTTCTGAAAGTTTAGTTGAGAAAATCATTGGGATGTTACGTTTTTCCATCCAAAGCAATATTAACCTTGTGATGAATATTCCGCAAAACATCGAGGTGACAATACCAATCATCAGGGTTGTGGCAAAACCGCGGATAGGTCCTGAACCAAATAGGTAAAGGATAACACCAGTAAGCAGTGTGGTAACGTTACCATCGATAATAGCGGAGAGCGCATTGCGGTACCCATCCTTAACTGCCAGGCTAAGTCCTTTACCGGCACGAATTTCCTCACGGATACGCTCAAAGATCAGCACGTTGGCGTCAACGGCCATACCCAGGGTAAGCACGATACCGGCAATACCGGGGAGGGTTAGAGTAGCGCCAAACGAGGCCATAACACCCATGATGAAGAACAGGTTGGTTATAAGGGCAAAGTCGGCTACTAAACCGGCGCCACGGCTGTAGTACACCAACATGAAAATGAGTACAATGATAAATGAAACGATAAATGAACGTAACCCTGAGTTAATGGCCTCTTTTCCGAGCGATGGGCCAACCAATTGTTCCTGAACAATGCGTGCAGGAGCTGGAAGTTTTCCTGATTTAAGCACGTTGGCTAGGTCCTTAGCCTCGTTAATGGTGAAGTCGCCTGTTATTTGTGAACGTCCACCCTTAATTTCGGTTTGAACACGAGGGTATGAGTAAACGTAATCGTCGAGTACAATGGCAATGCATCGACCAACATTCTCTCCAGTCATGCGTGCCCAAATGCGAGCGCCTTCGGCATTCATTTCCATATCAACCTGAGCTACACCCTTGCGGTCGCCAAAGGCTTCGCGGGCATCGGTAATGGCGCCACCATCGAGGGGTGCTTTACCATCGCGGGTGGTTACTTTAAGAGCAACAAGCTCATAGTAAACTTTGCTTTTGTCCCACTTGGGCGATTTAACTCCCCAGCGAAAATTTACATCAGGAGGGAATAATGCCTTAATCTGGGGCATTCTGAGAATCTCATTTACTCGGGAAGTATCCTTAAAATGGGCATAGCCAACCACAGGGCCGGGTGCTGGTTCGTTGTTGTATATGTTGGGCTGTAGAATGCTAAATAGGGGGTATTCCTTAGCCAAGTCGGCTGCGGCCTTTAGGGTATCGGTCTTTTCGGCTTCTTTTAACTTGATTAGCAGTTCATCCTCCTGCTCAGTGGGTTCATCTTTTTTAGCGGTTTCGGTAACAGTTGGCTGAGTTGTCCTGTTGATTTTTGCAAGGGTGCTGTTGGCAGCCATAAAGTTGTTGAACAGCTCGCTGTACTCGTAGGTTTCCCAAAACTCAAGGCTTGCAGTTCCCTGTAAAAGTTTGCGTACGCGCTCAGGTTCTTTAATGCCGGGCAGTTCAATAAGAATAAGTCCAGAATTTTCGAGGCGTTGAATGTTAGGTTGTGCAACACCGAACCTATCGATGCGGTTGCGAAGGATGTTAAAGGAGTTATCAATAGCATTTTCGGCTTCCTGCTTTAGCACTTTTAAAACATCTTCGTCCGATGAGTCAAAGTTTATACGGCCACGAAGTTCAGGTGTGCTAAAAATTGAAGCCAAACGAGCATTGGGAGCCACCTGCTTAAAGGCCTTGCCAAACTTATCGATAAAGTGCTCGCTGCCAGGCATCTGATTTGCCAAATTTAGCGCTTTCACAAAAGCACTGTCCTGGCTGTTATTGGACAAGGCTTTAACCAGATCGATAACCGACACCTCGAGCATAACGTTCATACCACCTCTTAGGTCGAGGCCAAGGTTAAGTTCCCTTTCCTTACACTCCTTGTAGTTATACTTTCGTATAAAAAGGAAATTGTACACCTGCTCCTGCGAAATGGAGTCGAGGTAATGCTCGTACTTCTTAGAATCAAAAATGTTGTCAACCGTTGCATATTCGCGGGCTTTTCTTTCAACCCGCCAGGTTACATAAGTAAACGAAAGCTGGTACAAGCTAATCAGCGCTAATGCAATGGCAACAAATCGGATCGCACCTTTATTCTGCATCGTTCTAAAGTATTAAAAAGTTGATAATTTGCCTGTTTTCAAAAATATCGGGCAAATATAATTTTTTTTAACATACAAACAGCCTTTATCTCCTACTCATTTTCACCATGTATAGGTTTCAGGTAAATGCGTTTCCTTTGAATGTTTATACTTGTGGCATTACGCATCAAAAAATCGCAGCCCAGTATGCCAGCCAGTTTAACTTTGGCCATTTGCGAGTAGAGCTCAATGAGGTTGCTCAAATCGGCAACTGCCACTTCAAAGTCCGGAAACTCAATTCCACCAATCCAAACGGAGCGTAGGGTTGCTGTATCGATGCTGTTGGTTTGTGACCCAAACCCAATTACCAAACCCTGAGGGTGATTTTTTACTTCAATGTCACCTAATACCGACCGGTCAATCACAGTTCGGGTAGCTCCGGTATCGACCAATAGCCAGTAATAGGCATTGTTTAATACACATTCAACCAACCAGTGGTAGCCATCGCCGGCAAAATCTATAACCCTATACGTTATGCTTTTAACCATGCTGTACTGCTAAATTTTTTCAGTTGAAGGTATTGAATTATTTCATTGTTTCCGTAAATTATAATGCAAAAATTATTTGCTTAAGCCAATAACTTTTGGAATGCTTTGTTCAAAAATTTTTTAAAATACTCATTCCAAAGCTATTACCTTATCCTGTTCGTTTTAACATTTGCAGTTTTACTTTTTGGGTTGGCAAGCGAGTTGAGCAGGTCAAAGGAATTTAAAACATCAACCTAAACCAAAGTGCCAGCCAACCGATTGAGTTAAGCAAGCCAGTTTCAGTTCCTGTTTACCAGGACTTTATTGATAACCAACTTAAGCCAATCATTGGTAAAATACTGATCAGAGTTTTTTAGTGTTGGTAATAATTGTATACATAATTTCAGCAGCAATGCTGTTGCAGGTTATGCAGCAAGTTGCAAGTCTTGAAAATGAGCTCTTGCTGATTGAAAAAAGTATTATTGAGAACCACGAAATAGAAAACACCAAGAGTGAATCCATATTCATACTAAAGCCAATTTTTTCACCCTGTTCTCCATGAGATAACTGGATACCCTGAGAGTGCCCTTTACAGGCTTCGCCTTTTTTTAAATCATTAAAGTTGATCAGGATCTACTCAATTAAGCCAGGGAAGGAAGTCTTCCGAGCGTTGAGGGGCTGCTCCGCCAGAGCAATGGGAATACCCTTTACGTTGAGGTTCAGGTAAAATCGATTCAATTTGGGGGCATATGGCTGAATAGGTTGTGGAGCGCGATATTACCCATCGTACGTTCATGGAGCGTGAGCTGCTGCTTCAGCGCGTGTGCCAGGTAAAATCGGTTATTGATTGTCAGGAGAGAGAACACCAGCGCATATCGCGGAAACTCCACGATGGGTTAGGACAGAACCTTGTAGCCATAAAGCTAAAGCTCGAAAGCATACCCCACGATACAGCGGGTGAACTGAATGCAACCCTTGCACAGGTAAAGCAGATGTTCAACCATACCATAGAGGAGGTGCGGCGCATCTCAAACAACTTAATGCCAGTCGCTTTTAATGTGTTTAGCTTAGCCGTAGCGCTTCGGAATTTGTGTAACGAGGTGGAGAGTAATTCAGAAATTAGCGTTGGCCTTATCGTTGGCGTTTTGCCCGAACCCATCGATCAACTACTTAAAACCTACGTTTACAGAATTGTTCAGGAAGCCCTAACCAATGTGATTAAGCATTCCGGCGCCAGCAGGGCAAATATTACGATTTATGCCGATTTTAGCAATCTTCACCTGATTATTGAGGACAATGGAGTGGGATTTAACACTGCCATTCAAACCGAAAATAAAAAAACCCAAAAAGGATTGAGGAGTATGAGAATAAAAAACTGACATCCCGCGAGATGGATAAACTGCGCATGGTGGCACAGGAATACTCAAATCAACTTATAGCCGATAAGTTTTTTTTCAACATTAGAACAGTGGAATCGTATAAAAATTATGCCATGCAGAAGCTGGACTAACCACTACTGTCGATTTGGTGAAGTATGCCATTAAAATGGAATTGTCGACCTATCAACGTTTGCAATTATATAATGCGTTATTTAAACATAATTTTTTGTTGTGATTTTAAAGAATTATATTTGCAACCTCTTTTCACTCAAAGAGACTAGCAACTAATTAAGTTAATTAATAATCCAAAATCTATTAAACATGGCTCTAAAAAACCAGAGAAAGGATTTGATACGCATTGGCGTGTTCTACGACGGGAACTACTTCCTGCATGTTAGCAACTACTACAACTACTTTCATCAGCGGAAAAAAAGGTTGAATATTGCCAGTTTGCATGAATTTATTCGGCATATGGTTGCTACGGAAGAAGGTGTAGATGTAAACTTTTGCCAGCTAATAGAGGCGCATTTTTTCCGTGGCCGTATTAGTGCGCAGGAGGCAAGCCAGCGTGGCAACCAGCTCTACAACGACAGGGTCTTTGACGATATCCTGATGTCGGAGGGTGTAATTACCCATTACCTACCCATACGTCCACGGGGAGGTCGCCGCGAGGATAAGGGTATTGATGTTTGGCTGGCCCTGGAAGCCTTTGAGCAAACTCTTTACAAGCGCTTTAACGTGCTGGTGCTTATCACCTCCGATGGCGACTACGTTCCACTTATCCGCAAAATCAACTCGTTGGGAACCAAGGTTATGGTTTTGGCATGGGATTTCGATTACACCGATGACCAAGGCCGTGAAGTGACCACCCGCACTTCCCAGGAGTTGCTTCGTGAGGTAACTTACCCGCTTCCCATGCATGAACTCATTAACGATGGGCTGAAGCGCAAGGATAAGGTAGTTGAAAATCTTTTTGCCGTTCAGGACTACAGCCAGCCCCGACAGGTGACTAAAGAAACCATAATCGATGAGGAAACCAAGCGGGCACGTGTTCTGAGCATCAATAGTGGTTATGGTTTTATCCAGTATCCGCCCAATAACCTTTTCTTCCATTACCAGGATGTTGAGGAAGGTGAATTTGAGGAGCTCATTGAGGGCGATATGGTTGAGTTTGTAATTGGTATCAACGAGAAAGGACAGGAGGTAGCCAAGCGCGTTCGTAAGGTACCCGAATACGACATTAATACATGGTAGTATTCGTTGCACTGAATGCCGGCAATTGCAGGCATTCATGCTTTTTATAACTTGCTTTACCCAATTTACAAAAGTAGGCTTTGGGGGAAATTTTCCCTGAACCTTGACCTCGTTATTTATAACTAGGGCAGGGATTAGCAGCACCCTTTAATCCATAAACTTATCCAGGTAGGTAATGCTCTCAATGTGAGCAACTATGCCTAACTCATCAACCACCTCGTGGCACATTGCCTCGAGTTTATGGAAGTTTGGGCAGCCAGTACCAAGAACTTTAATGTCTATCATATCATTCTTAGCTTACAAGCTGCAACCACCGCAGCAAGAGCCACAGGATGGGGCATGGGAAACATGTTGGTTGCTATTCGCTGAACCCTGTTTGGGAGCACAGTATTCATCGCACTCGTTCCCGCATTCAGGACACTTGGCTACCATCTTGCTACATGGGCCAAATGCAGCATCAATCCATTCGGTTTTGGTTCTATTGGCATCAAACTTAACGTTACAAGTCTTACAGATGTATGTTTCCATGGTACAGTATCTATTTAAATTGATATTCACTAATAACATTAAGTGGCGGATTAAAATAGCCAAAGTAAACCCAGGGATACTCCTTACGAATTTGTTCCATAATATGTTTTATGCCCAAAGGCTGTCCTTGCCCATCAAACTCGATTCGGCTGAAAAGCCAATCGGGGTCGATGTTAAAGTTGCGCCACTGTATCATGTTGATACGCGCATTGTCAATAATTGCCTTCAGCGCATTCAGCTCTTCGGCTGTATCGGTAATGCCAGGCATTACAAAGTAGTTGATTGACGACCATGCATTAAACCGTTGAGCAATTCTGAGCGACTCAATGGCATCGGCTTGGGTGAAGTTTACCGGACGGATGTAGAGGTTATACCATTTTTCCTGAGCCGAGTTCATGCTTACCCTAATGCTGTTGAGGCCAGCTCTAAAAAGTTCTTCAACCGCTTTAAGCCTGCTGTCGTTGGTATTCAGGTTAATTATGCCTTTTGATGTTTTAGCCCTGATTGCCTTGATGGCATCGCGTATGAGCTCTCACTGCATTAAAGGTACACCCTCGCAGCCCTGGCCAAAGCTTACCACAGGGTTAGGTACGGTTTCCAGGGGAGGAACGGCCACCCCTGCAATTTCATCAACAGTTGGCACAAAGGTTAATCGGTGTTGCGATTCATGCACGGGCGATTCATTCACATCTTGTTTCGATATACATCCCACGCAGCGGGCATTACAGGTTGACGATACGGGAAGCGGCGCTTCCCATCGGTTCATCACGTAGTTCCTTGCAGCTGGGCAAAGGTAGGTGAAGGCGCAATTATCAATCAGGTGATGGATAAGGCTGTTGGTTGGATTTTGGGCTTTTATTTTTTTCCCGCGCTGCACAATAACTTTTTGGTTAAAATTCTCACAATCCTGTCGAGTATCGGGGTCGATTCGCAGGGCTGAAACATAGAATTGATCGTTGTACCAGCCAACAGCTGTATAGGCGTAAAGGGGCAGAACCGGTGCTTCGGGTGTATTATCCCATGCTGCTGTGGAAAGTTGGGTATGTGCGGGAGCAATAAAGGCGGCACAGGCAATACCATAGTTGCTCTCAATTAGCTCACTCTTACGTGTATATCCTAAAACTTTTCGGCCGGGAAGCTCAAAAAGCTCGCTGCCATAGGGCAGGGCTATCATTTCGTCGAGGTATAACGGGTAAATGTGATTCCCCGATCGCCCGACAGCAAAAAGTTTGGGGTTTTTAAATACATTCCCCCTACCATCGCTGTAAACGGCAAAGGGTTGAATACGTCGAGTCATAGTTTTACTCATTGACAGCAAAGGTAGTAAACATTTTACTTTACCCTTTGAGCGTTTCCTTAATTATAGCCAACAAGCAATGTAGGGAACTTGTATTTCGTAAGTGTTTGATAAACTTATTGAAAAAACTCGTTAGCATGTGAGAAAGTAGGGATTTAAAAACTTGCAACCACGTTTTTACCCTCATACACTAGCATCCGAAAGTCCAAAATTTTAAAATGCCCTCAGAATCCCTTATTTTTGAGTTCAACAAAAACTTTTTAAAATATGGGCCTCTTCAGGCGAAATAAAAATAACAAAAAGCCACTTACTCGACAAATTCTAGATTTAGTTCCCCGCTGGATATTCGATAGCTGCACCAGAACGTATCAAACGGACAAAGGATGCAGTAAATACAAGA
>DSBV01000068.1 GCA_011045955.1 Bacteroidales bacterium
AGGACGAATATAGAGCTTATTTCCATTCAGCGGAAGAGAGCGGGATTTTTTCCCCTCTCTTTGCTGAAAAAATATTGATGTCATCCTCACCGAAAGTTGCATTTATTGGTTGAATTTAGGAATAATTAAACCTGATAATTGCTATATTTACACAAAAAATTAGCAATTATGCTAGGATTAGTAGGTAAAAGCTTGGTTCCGGTTCGCAAGGAGCCCAACGAAACCACCGAGATGGTTAACCAACTACTTTTTGGCGAAAAGGTAACTGTTCTTGAAATTTATAAACAATGGTACAGAATTGAAAGTACCCTCGATAACTACCCGGGATGGGTGGATTCTAGGCTAATTGAAATAGTACCAGATACAGGCAACGAAAACGACTTTTCCGATTTTTTGGTTCTTTCGGGACTGGCCGAGGCCATTAAGGTAGCTGATAGCTCAAAGTATTTACTTAGTCCGGGATCGATGCTTTACGGATTTTCAGGGAAGCATTTCCATTTAAACGGTTCGAGTTTTGAGGTTATTGGCAATATTCCCCCTCACCCATCTAATTCTACTGAGTGTATAATCAAAACCACCCAAACGTTTATAAACACCCCCTACTTATGGGGAGGCAAATCGATTTTTGGCATCGATTGTTCCGGCCTGGTTCAGGTTTGCTTCAGAACCGCGGGTATATTCCTACCCCGCGATGCGTGGCAACAGGTACAAAATGGCCAAACGGTTGAGTTTGTCGACCATGCCCAACCCGGCGATATAGCTTTCTTCGACAACCAAGAGGGACGTATTATCCATGTTGGTATTCTAATCAACCCCAATGAAATAGTACACAGCTCCGGCTACGTTCGAATTGATAAATTTGACCACCAAGGAATATACAACCCGCAACTGGGCATATACACCCACAAGCTAAAGATCATTAAGCGCGTTCTTTAGCTTTTTTTTAAACATTTAACATCAGGCTTTAAACGGGTCATTTTTCTACCATCAGGTATCAACAGCCAACAGTCCGCTAACTAATAATGCATGTACTTGACTTTTAATCCATTTTTTGGTATCTTTCAAAATCCGTTTAAAACTCAACTGCATGCTAAAACATCAGCTTTTGATAGCCATTGCCATTATTGCATTTGCAATTTGGATTGCCCTAAGAAAACGCGATCAAAAAAATTCGAGCAAAGATGATAACCTCGATAATGAATAGTTAAGGATGTATACCTACGAGTACCCCCGAATGCTTGTTACTGTCGATGCTGTTATTTTTAAGGTCGATACAAATTACAAGCCCACACACCTTCTGCTCATTGAGCGGGGCAACGAACCCTACAAGGGGCATTTTGCATTACCTGGCGGCTTTCCTGAAATCAAGGAACTACTAGCCGATGCCGCAACTCGAGAGCTATTTGAGGAAACTGGGATAGCTGGTGTTGAGCTGAAACAGATTGGCGCATTCGACGATATTGACAGGGACCCACGCGATAGGAACATTGCCATTGCCTATTGGGGAGTGGTGAGCGATGATAAAATTAACCCAACTGCTGGCGATGACGCTGCAAAAGCCCAATGGTTTCCGCTTGATAATCTTCCCCCGCTGGCATTCGACCATTCAAAAATAGTTAAGGCAGCGCTTGGCTGCCTTAAGAGAGATTTATCAGAACAGTAAACTGCCTAAACTATCATTCCGGCACCAACTGTTACATTAGCGGCTTCATCAATAAGTATCAAACTTCCAGTTACACGGTTCTGGCGGTACGAGTCGTAAAACAATGGCTTAGTTGTTCGAATTGTAATACAAGCAATATCGTTCATTCCTATCGATTTGTCGTTGTAATCCTTTTCCAACGTGTTTATGTTTACCTTATACTTTACCTCCTTAACCATACAGCGCAAATCGTTGGTGGTGTGCTTCAGGGCATACTTACCGCCGGCAACCATTGGCTTATCGCCCAACCAACATATCATTAGCTCAATGTCCTGCCCCTGCTTTATACCATTTTCTTCGGGTATAATCATGCAACCTCTAGATACATCCAAATCATCCTCCAAAATAATGGTTCCGGATTGTGGAGCGGTAATTGAGTCGAGGTGATCAGTCCAAAAGTCGATACCCTTGATAGTAGTGGTGAAACCCGATGGTAAAACCTTAACCCTATCGCCAACCCTGAAAGTTCCGCTGGCCATACGGCCTGCGTAACCCCGATAATCGTGAAAATCAATGGATTGTGGACGAATGACATACTGAACCGGGAAACGAGCATCGAGTTGATTATAGTCATTTGAAATATAAAGGTTCTCAAGCAAGTACATCAAAGTAGGGCCTTGATACCAATCCATATTCTGGGAACGGTCAACCACATTATCACCTAACAGGGCGCTGATGGGAATAAACCTAACATCATGCAAATCGAGGTGTGTGGCAAACTCATGGAATTTTTGTTGAATGGCATCAAAAACCTCTTGCTTGAAATCGACTAAATCCATCTTGTTTACACAAACTATTACGTGAGGAATACGCAGCAGCGAGGCTATATAGGCATGCCTGATGGTTTGTTCTATAACGCCATGGCGGGCATCAACCAGGATAACGGCTGCGTTGGCAGTTGAGGCACCAGTTACCATATTTCGGGTGTACTGTACATGCCCTGGGGTGTCGGCAATAATGAACTTTCGTTTGGGCGTATGGAAATACCTGTAAGCCACATCAATGGTTATGCCCTGCTCGCGCTCAGCGCGCAAGCCATCAGTTACCAAAGCAAGGTTTACATACTCTTCGCCCTTTTTTATGCTTGCCCGTTCAATTGCCTCAAGCTGATCCTGAAAAATAGCCTTTGAATCGTATAGCAGCCTCCCAATCAGAGTGCTTTTGCCATCGTCAACACTGCCAGCAGTAGTAAACCGCAAAAGTTCCATGTCCAGGTACGAGCGTTCTATTACTTTCTCTTCCATTGGAAAATAATTTAAAAAAAACTAAAAATAACCTTCAATTTTGCGATCCTCCATGGCTGCCTCGGAGCGTTTATCGTCAGCACGGCCACCGCGTTCTGTAATACGGGTGGCAGCCACCTCGCGAATAATATCTTCAACGCTACTTGCCACCGACTCAATGGCACCTGTGCAGGTGGCATCGCCAATGGTACGGAAACGCACAATACGCTTCTCCGCTTTTTCGGTATCTTTCATCTTTAAGAATGGCGTTTTGGCATACAGTACACCGTCGCGCTCAAATACCTCACGCTCATGGGAGAAGTATAACGAAGGTATTGCAATATTCTCAAGCAAAATATACTGCCATACATCCATTTCAGTCCAATTGCTAATTGGAAACACCCTAAAATGTTCGCCCAGATTCTTGCGACCATTGAAAAGGTTCCAGAGCTCAGGGCGTTGGTTTTTGGGATCCCACTGGCCAAACTCATCACGATGCGAGAAGAAACGCTCCTTTGCCCTAGCCTTCTCCTCATCGCGTCGTCCACCACCCATGGCACAATCAATCTTAAGCTCCTCAATGGCTTCGAGCAGGGTAACGGTTTGCAACTTGTTTCGGCTGGCATTGTAACCGGTTTCCTCCACTACCCTACCCTTATCAATGGAGTCCTGCACATACCTTACAATTAACTGCACGCCAGTTTCCTCCACAAGCCAATCACGGAAATCAAGCGTTTCCTGAAAGTTATGGCCAGTATCGATGTGCATTAGGGGGAAGGGAACCTTTGCCGGGTAAAATGCCTTACGGGCCAGGTGAAACATCACTATGGAGTCCTTCCCGCCACTAAAAAGCATCACAGGGTTTTCAAACTGCGAAACCACCTCGCGAATAACAAACACTCCTTCCGATTCAAGTTCGCGTAAGTGGTTAATTGGTACTTTATTACTCATATCAAAATCCTTTTTATTACTTCGATTTTAGTTGCAAGGTAAAGATTACATAAGGTAACCTTTAGCACAATGGTATAGGGGTATATTCAAAAAATATTTCATTTGTTCTCCAAATTCTAGTATCATTTACAACACCTTAAAAGCATGGCAAAGATACTCCATGCTGTAGTATGAGGTGATTGTTATTTATCAACCCATTGCACGAAATGGTTATAGAGGGTATCAGCAGCTTCTTTCTCACTTAACATGGCAGTATTTAGGCGTAAATTGGGATTTACTGGCGCCTCGTAGCTACTGGATATCCCGGTGAAATCTGAAAGCGACCCGTTAATTGCTTTACTGTAGTTTCCCTTATTATCGCGCAATTGGCAAACCTCTACCGGGGCATCGGCAAATACCTCAAAGAAGGATTCCTTACCAATTATTGACCTTGCCATTTGGCGCATGGATACCTGTGGTGAAACGAAACAGCAGATTGTTACCACTCCCTGAGAATTAAGAAGCGCTGCTATACTGGCCACCCTACGTAAGTTTTCTGTCCTATCGGCTGGGCTGAATCCCAAATCGCTACATAATCCCTTTCGAACCTCATCGCCATCGAGCAGCACCACAGGAATTTCATGCTGGCTAATTCGGCTTTGAAGTGCTTTCCCAAGTGTTGTTTTACCAGAAGCGGGTAACCCTGTTATCCAAACTGTGATAGGTTGCTTGCAATTCATGAAAACTACCTCACATCAATAACTTCAACTCCTTTGTGCTTTCCCTCATCAAACCTGAATCGGTCGTCGCGTAAAGGGATGTTTGATTTGAAGTTTTTAATTTGAATGATGTAGTTGTTACCATCCTTACCCTGGTAACGGATAAGGTAAGGTTCAAGCGTGTTGGCATCGAACTGCAGTTTCACCGACGAGTATGGTAAATTCAGATCGCGTGGGAAAAATTCAACCTCATGCAATACCCTATTCTTTGATTTCTTCTGCCCGATATACTTATACTTGAAGTTCTTGTCGTAATCCTTAAAAAGCTTCATCGGATCGTCCAAAAAGCCATTCTCCTTAACATTCATCTTTGAAATGGTAACCTCTTTTGCCTCTTTAATGTATTGCCATTTGGTTTGACCGTCGGAAAATACTTCCATGCCCATTAGGTCAAGGTAAAACATTTTTCCCTTAGCCAGCATCTTGCCCTGATGGGTATCGGTAATGCGCTCCTGAAGATTTTCAAGTGTAAAACTAAATGTTGCGGAAAGCGACTTAATTTCCTGCATTTTATTACTAAAACTCCTAACAATTCCATCGGGGTTTACCTCTTGGCTAAAGAGGGTGAGCGACGAAGAAATTAACAGCAAACTCAGAATTTGTTTCATGGATAAAAGAATTTATACGTGCAAAAATACAAAATTTGAAACTAATCTACGGATAAAGTGTTCAAAATACGTTCCAAAGAAACCTCATCAACAATTAAAACCTGACGGGGTTTGCCGCCATCGGCAGGGCCAACAATTCCGGCGGCCTCAAGTTGATCCATAATGCGTCCGGCACGGTTATACCCAATTGAAAATTTACGTTGGATAAGCGATGTTGAACCCGACTGGGCTTGCACTACAAGGCGAGCGGCATCGTCAAACAGTTCATCGCGCTTACGTAGGTCAACATCAACCGAACCATCCTGACCCTCGGTAACATACTCGGGTAGTTCATAGGCGTGGGGGTAGCCGGGCTGATTGCCTATAAAATCGGTTATGCGTTCTATTTCAGGTATATCAACAAAGGCACATTGCACCCTAACCAAATCGCTACCGGCAGATACCAGCATGTCGCCACGGCCAATTAGGTTATTCGCACCTGGCGTATCGAGTATGGTTCGGGAATCGACCATTGATGTCACCCTGAAAGCAATACGCGCCGGGAAGTTTGCCTTAATAACACCCGTTATAATGTTGGTTGATGGGCGTTGCGTAGCAATGATTAGGTGAATGCCAATGGCGCGTGCTTTTTGGGCAAGGCGTCCCAGGGGCATCTCAATCTCACGACCCGCTGTCATAATTAAATCGGCAAACTCATCAATAACTACCACAATGTAGGGCAAATACCTGTGGCCGTTGTTGGGGTTGAGCCTGCGAGCTACAAACTTCTGGTTATATTCCTTTATTGTTCGAACCTTAGCCAGGTTTAAAAGCTTATACCGATCTTCCATTTCAACGCTTAGCGAATTCAGGGTGTAAATAACCTTTTGGGTATCGGTAATAATGGCTTCAGCTGAATCGGGCAACTTGGCCAGGAAATGGCGTTCGAGCTTGTTGTAAAGGGTTAACTCCACCATTTTGGGGTCAACAAGAACGAACTTTATTTCAGCTGAATGCTTCTTGTACAGTAACGACGTGATAATTGCGTTAAGCCCAACCGATTTCCCCTGCCCTGTTGCGCCGGCAACAAGTAAGTGAGGGAGCTTGGCAAGGTCGAGTATAAATATTTCGTTCGAAATAGTTTTACCCAGCGCAATTGCAAGGTCGTACTTACACTCCTGAAACTTTTGAGACTTAATAATTGAGTGCATTGAAACTATCTCGGGGTTTTGGTTGGGTACCTCAATGCCAATTGTGCCCTTTCCGGGAATTGGTGCTATAATACGGATACCCAATGCCGATAGGCTAAGTGCAATATCATCTTCTAAACTTTTAATTTTGCTGATTCTTACACCTGGAGCAGGAACAATCTCGTAAAGAGTAACGGTTGGGCCAATGGTAGCCTTAATCTTATCAATCTGTATTTTGTAATGCGAGAGGGTTTGAACAATCTTATTCTTGTTCTCAACAAGCATCTCGTTGGTTACTGGCGATTCGGTATTCTTGTAATCCTCCAGTAGTTCAATTAGTGGTTTTTGATAGTTTGAAAGTTCAAGTGTGGGATCGTAGAGTTCCTGTTCATTAATATCGGATATGGCTAACTCTTTCTCCTCGTTACGCTCTATAGTAAAGTTGTCCTCAATTGTTGATTCTGTTACAGTTTTAGTCTCCCTATCATCGGAATCATCCTGTATTTCCAGGTCAAGTTCACCATCAAAGTCATCAATCTCAGCAGTATCATCAAAATCATCAACCGTATCCTTTATCCTTTCATCTGAATTATCAACAGGAACAACTACCGCTGCGGTCTGCTTATCATCATATTTGCTATGCTTTTCGGCTTGAGCTTCTTTTTGCTTGCCCTTTACGGCAAAATTTCTCAAAGAGTTGAACAGGAAGAATATGCCACGCTGAAAGTGGTATAAGGATTTAGGTATTACGTAGACAATATAAGCAATAAGTAATATTAGAACCAGAAAAACCGCACCAACCTTGCCGATAACAGCCGATAGCCATTCCGACAGAAATAGCCCGTGCGCCCCACCAAGTCCGCTTCCCAGGTATCCGCCAAATTCCTTGAATAAAAATCCTAAGGTAAGCGATCCAACAAGCATCCCCAGCAATACTTTAAAAATAAACTTGGTAACGCGACCCCTAATGAACTTAAGTAACTTAAGACCCAAAACCATGAAAATTGAAGGGAATGCCAGGGCAATTATGCCAAACCAGTGATTTATAAACTGGTTCGAAAGCGAAGCGCCAAGTTTCCCACCCCAGTTGCCAACCGTCTGTTCAGCTGAAGAAAATATTGACACCCACTCAATGCTTTGATCAACCTTCCATGTAAATAGAAATGAGAAAAACGAAATGAAAAAATATAAACTTAAAAGGATTAGAAAAAGGCCTACTGTAAACCTAATCCTTTCGTCCTTAAAGAGCGAATCACTATTAGCACTTGTTCCATCAAGTGTATCAACGTCGGCACCCCTTTCTTTCCTAGCCATATTGCGAATAAATATAAAACGTTACAAAAATAAGCGGAAGCAATAAAAATATCACCCTTACTGCTGAAGTAAATATATCAGATCTGTCATGGTCTGGAAATCAACCTTTTTGTAATCCTCCGGAATTTTAAATGCATCGGCATTTATGTTTTCTTTGGTTACATTACATGCCCTAAGTTTCATTTCCACATTGTTGAACCTCAGGTTAAAACCAAGCATAACCCCATCAATGCTTTCGAAAGGGGTGTTCAAGTTTGGATTGTCTATTGCAATTTGTTTGGTGTAAATAATTTCAAACTTACGCTCTGGGTTATCGGCAAAGTATCCCATTACGCTTTTGCATTTATAACCAATATAATCGAAATCTTTTACTAAGGTATCAACATTAACCTTTGGAATACGAGCGTAAAGAGCGGGGTAGTGCCCATTGGTGTATGGTTCGCTATAGTAAAGCTTTTTATTAAAAATCTTTAGCATGGTAGTAAACTCTTTTTTGGCAGGTTGGCTAATAATTGAAATTGTTACTGCACCTGAGAGAGCATCGATGGTGTTAATGGTGTTATTGTTGTAAAAACGAACAATTAGCGAGCTGGGCAATATTTTTTTATCGACTCTACTAAGAGTTAACGTATCGTATTCAATATCGTATTCAATTCGACCTTCGCCTATTTCTTTTGGGCTTTTTGATATACAGCTGCTTAATGAGAATAAAATCACAGCCACGCCAACAAGTTGGTTTACACCTCTGTTCATCAACACTTTCATTTCAAATTATTAAATCATAAAAATAGAAAATGTTTTTGTGGTATGCAAAAGTTTGAAGTATGTTATCGTTAAGACGAAACCATGAGCAGCCAGTAAACATGTTATTAAACATACCCATAAACCATTGAGTGAATATTTTACATTACGTGTATTTTTATTAGGATTGCAAAAAATAGTTAGTTTTGTAACTTCATAGTAAAAATTTTTAATCTGCTGTTTATGAATAAATTAGCGGTTGTAGCATTAGGCGGAAACGCCCTCTTGCGTGGAAATCAGGTGGGCACCATCGATGAGCAAGAACAGAACACCACCGATACCCTTGAAAACCTAGTTTACTTAATAAAGGAAGGGTACAACCTGGTTATCAGCCATGGGAACGGCCCACAGGTTGGAAATATCCTTATGCGAAACGATGCAGGCGAGCAGCTCTATGGCATTCCCCAAATGCCCCTCGATATCTGTGTTGCCGATTCGCAGGGTGGCATAGGCTATATGATTGAGCGTATGCTCCGCAATGTGCTCCGTAAGCATGGTATCAACCGCGAAGTATGTTGCTTGGTAACCCCGGTTATTGTCGATCATAATGACTTTGCCTTTAAAAACCCCACCAAACGTGTAGGCCGTATTTACGACAAGGCTCAAGCCGATGCACTGGCTGCCGAAAAGGGTTGGATCTTCAAGGAAGAGGTTAAAGATACCGGAAGCGGTTGGCGCAGGGTAGTTCCTTCGCCTAAGCCCAAAGGAATCCTCAACATCAAGGTAATAGACCAACTTGTTCGGCAAGGAATTATTGTTATTGCATCGGGAGGTGGTGGTGTGCCCGTTTACATTGACGAAGAGAAAAATGTTAGGCCAGCCGAAGCGGTAATCGATAAAGACCTGGCATCGGCGCTTATGGCAGCCGAAATAAAAGCCGATGAGTTCTACATCCTCACCGATGTTCCTTACGTGTACTTAAACTACAAAAAGCCGAACGAGCAAAAGCTCGAGTTTCTCAACTATGCCGATACCATGAAATACCTTAAACAGGGCATGTTTGGCGAAGGTAATATGGCTCCCAAAATAAAAGCATGCCTCGACTTTATTGAACGAGGCGGTAAAATGAGCGTTATTACCGAAGCTACTAAGCTTGAGGATATGACATATGGTACCAAAATTACAATGAAGTACGAAGATTAATGTGTAAACTATAAAAACTAAAAGCTATGTCGTTCAATTTACGTAACCGCAGTTTTTTAAAGCTGCTCGATTTCACACCAAAGGAAATCCAATTCTTGCTTGATATATCAGCTGATCTGAAAAAGGCAAAATATGCCGGAACCGAGCAGCAAAGGCTTAAAGGTAAAAACATTGCTATCCTTTTTGAGAAGGATTCGACCCGTACCCGCTGTGCATTTGAGGTAGCCGCATTCGATCAGGGTGCCAATGTTACCTACATTGGACCATCGGGTTCGCAAATGGGCAAAAAGGAATCCATGAAGGATACCGCACGCGTGCTTGGCCGCATGTACGATGGTATTGAGTATCGTGGTTACTCTCAAGAAATTGTTGAAACGCTTGCCCAGTATTCTGGCGTGCCCGTTTGGAACGGATTAACCAACGAGTTCCATCCCACCCAAATTCTTGCCGACTTTCTTACCATGCGTGAGCACAGCTCTAAACCACTGAGCGAGGTTAAGTTCTGCTACCTTGGCGATGCCCGCAACAACATGGGCAACTCACTGATGGTTGGCGCTGCCAAAATGGGTATGGATTTCAAGGCATGCGCACCAAAAGCTTGCTGGCCAATCGAGGAACTCGTTAAAACATGCCAGGAAATTGCCAAAACCACAGGGGCTAAGATTACCCTAACTGAAAACATCGAAGAAGGAGTTAAGGGCTGCGACTTCCTTTATACCGACGTATGGGTATCGATGGGTGAACCCGACTCAGTATGGGAAGAGCGCATAAATCTACTTAAACCCTATCAGGTTAACCGTAAGGTTATGGAATTGACAGGCAACCCAAGCTGCAAATTCATGCACTGCTTACCAGCCTTCCACAACCGCGAAACTGTAATTGGTGAAGAAATATTCAAAAAGTTTGGTTTGGAAGCCATGGAGGTTACCGAAGACGTTTTTGAATCGGATGCTTCTATTGTATTTGACGAAGCCGAAAACCGCGTACATACCATTAAAGCAGTAATGGTTGCAACACTTGGACAGTAGTTGTAGGCGTAAAACTTTAGAAGCAGCTTTGAAAAAAGCTGCTTTTTTTTTGCATTTTTTAATACTAAGCCTTAAATTTATTTGGATTTTAAAACTTATGCCATTATGATGATTTACATTGGAAACATCGCGTATTCTATGACCGCCGATGAGTTAAAAGAGCTATGCATGCCTTTTGGAAACGTGGTTTCAGCTAAAATTATTACCGATCGTGCTACTGGAAAATCGAAAGGCTACGGTTTTGTTGAGTTCGATAATGACGAATCGGCTCAAAAAGCCATAAAAGGACTTAACGACACTCAGGTTAAGGGTCGGAATATTAAGGTTAATAGTGCATTCCGAAAAACCGATCAACCCCAAACAAACAAGGGTAAAGAGGAGGAGTCCGACACTAAATCCTAAAGGTTAAAAGTTAACCATTATAAAGTAGATTATTACACCTACTGTAATTAGCTTTACTCCTAATCCTAACATAAATCCAAGAAATGATCCTACTGCCGAAAGCCAGGGATTATTTTTGGTGTTATTTTGGGGTTGTTTTCTTAACATCTCGCCAACAAGTGCTCCCACAAAAGGTCCAACAACGGCTCCAAGTGGCCCTAAAAATACTACCCCAACAAGTAGGCCAATGATTGTACCCCAGGCACCCCAATTACTTCCACCCATTTTTTTGGCTATCCAGGCCGGGAACAAATAATCGAGCAGGGTTACAAGTAAAGTTACTCCTGCCAGAACCGTAATGGTTGTCCAATCCAAAGAGCTAAACGACGTAAACTTGGCCAGCAGTAGTCCTAACCAGGCCAGCGGAGGGCCTGGGATTACAGGCAAAATACATCCCACCAGCCCCAATAGTATTAGCGTAATGGATAATACAAGCAAAAAGTAATCTAGTATCATTTGCTTTTTTTTTTTTATTCAATAACTTTGGTAAATATATTATTTTTTTGAATGAAAACCATTGCCATAACCGTAAAGGGAAAAGTTCAGGGTGTAGGTTTTAGGTACTTTGTTTTGCGCCATGCCACCGCAATTGGGGTGAGTGGTTTTGTGAAGAACCTACCCAATGGCGATGTTTACATTGAAGTAAGCGGCACCAGCAAACAGCTTGAGCAGTTGATTCTACTCTGCAACCAGGGCCCTGCACATTCAAATGTAGAAAGTATTCAGGTTACAGATATTCAAAAGTCATTTGATATTACAGGATTTCGGATAATCGGTTAATATTGTTCACATTACACCTAAAGATAAAAAAATGAAGCTGGTTAACTTTCACACTCATAAACCTCAACTCAACAGTAATAGCATTTGTGTTGCGCCTTACGATGTTGATAATTTTAAAGTTTACAGCTCATCGCACTACCAAACAATTGGTATACACCCCTGGAAAACCGATAGCAACGAGGTTAGCCAATGGCTTGGTAAACTAAATGAATTGGCTAAGCAAAATGATTTTGTCGGTATAGGCGAAATAGGATTAGATAGACTGAAAGGAGCACCCTTGAAAAATCAAATCGAAATTTTTGAGAAAATTGTTGGCATTGCCACCGAACATAAAAAACCAATAATAATTCACTGTGTAAGATGCTGGGCTGAATTGATAGTTATTCTATCAAAATCAAAATACCGCGATATACCAAAAGCCATTCATGGTTTTAGGGCTAAAGCCGAAGTGGCCAAACAACTTATTGATAATGGATTTTACCTCTCATTTGGAACCCCACTGATACATGCTACGCCAGAATTAGCCGAGGCTTTAACGCTTGTGCCCAGAAATAAGCTATTTTTAGAAACCGACGATACCGAGATACCCATTTATGAGGTTTACGACGCAGCCGCCGATATTCTTGACTCTACCATCGAGGAGCTTGTCAGTGTAACAAACCAAAACCTGTTAACATTTTTTGGGAACACTCTTTCAAACAAAACAAAAAGCAAGTAAAGGTTATTGGATTTAATGATACTGATTACGACCTTTGCGAGCAAAAATAATGACATGAGTCCCGCTTGGCTTGAACGAACCGAACTATTACTTGGCAGCAAGGCCGTTGAAAAGCTATCGCAAAAGCATGTGCTTATTGTAGGGCTTGGCGGTGTAGGAGCCTACGCTGCCGAGCAAATCTGCCGTGCAGGGATTGGTGCGCTAACCATTGCCGATGGCGATACTATCCACGAATCAAACATTAACCGCCAATTACCGGCCCTGCACAGCACCATTGATTTACCCAAAGCGGAATACCTTGGGAAAAGGCTGCTCGATATCAATCCAAACCTAAAACTCACCATTATACAGGAATATCTCCGCGATGAGCGCCTAACATCCGTCCTAAGTCACAAATACGATTACGTTGTTGATGCAATCGACACCCTGTCGCCAAAGGTTTTCCTGATTCACGATGCCCTTCGGTTTGGACAACGAGTTGTAAGTTCAATGGGGAGTGGAGGCAAGTTCGACCCAGCAATGGTTAGGATTTCTGATATTTCCGAATCGTATGGATGCCCGCTTGCACGAATCCTTAGGAAACGATTGCACCGTTTGGGTATCCGGCAAGGCGTAAAGGTTGTGTATTCCCCCGAGGAAGTGCCTGCGAATGCTACCCGACCGTGCGAGGGCGAGCCCAACAAGAAAACTACTATCGGTACCATATCATACATGCCCCCACTTTTCGGATGCATGATTGCCTCAGTGGTTGTTAGGGATTTACTGAACGATTAACTGGAGGAATTACCCACTCTCCATCAACTAACCTTATTTCAGGAAAGTTGACGTTGTTTGCATTTAGCAAACTTCGGGTATCATCAACAAAAACCTTGAAAGCGGAGTCGCTTGCTGCTGAAAGTAACTGGCTGCTTTTGCCCTCATACATTCCCACTGGAAAAACTTTATACTTACGCTTTCCATTTGAAAAGTAAGTATCAACCCAAACCGGAACGTACCCTGCCCCAACCACATCAACTTTGCCATTATGTTTTTTTAAATCAATAAGAGCAACCACACCTCCATCGCAGTAGCGTCGGCGCTGGTTGGAAACAAAATTGCCTAGCGAGTAAACAACCAACCGATAATCATTACCGAAATGGTGTAGCTCTGCGGGCTGAACGACATGGGGATGCGAACCAATAATAATGCGAACTCCTTTGCCATGCATCCAGTCAGCCAATCGTTTCTGCTGCATGTTGGGTAAACGCTCATACTCATTACCCCAATGAATAAAGACAACAATTTCGTCTACCCCAAGAGTTTTTGCCCTTGCAATATCATTTGCCATGCTAACAGTATCAATCATATTGACCAGGTATGGGCTTGGTACTGGAATTCCATTGGTGCCATAGGTATAATTCAGCAAAGCAACCCTTAATCCATTCCTACTCAGCACCAATGGATTACGTAACGCCTTGTCGGCTGAATCGAGGAAGGTTCCAGTAAAAAGCAGGCTTTTGGAGGCAAGCACACCTATGGTTCTTTGTATTCCATGCCCTCCCCTGTCAACGGAATGGTTATTGGCAGTAACCAAAACATTTACGCCCGCTGCCATCAAACCATCGACAAGTTCATCGGGCGAACTAAACTGAGGGTAACCGGTAAAGGGTTCTCCGCCAAGTGTTACCTCAAGGTTTGCGATGCAATAATCAGCACTTGAGAGCAACCCTTTAAATTCAGAGAAAACATTGGTATAATCGTATCGTCCAGTTGCACCATTGTAGGCCGATTGAATTTGTGGGGTATGCCCCATGACATCGCCAATGAAAATAAAACGTATAGTACTATCGTTTTGAGCAAAGCCAAAACTACCATAAAATATAAGAATGCCTACCAGTAAGGTTCTCATAGCATCTTGAGTTTTTGCAATGTTAGAAAAAACTTTTTTACCAACAAAAAAAGGGACATCCATAACGGATACCCCTATTCTTTCAAATGAGCAATGCTATTGTTGTTCTTCAGAGGTCATTACGACCTCAACCACGTTACCCTGACCAAAAACCTTATTAGCAAAGTCCTTAACGGCATTCACATCAACAGCCTTTACCATCTCAACATACTTTGAGTCGAAGTCAATACCATCTTCGTATTTTGCCCTGATCACATTAGTCCAGTAAGAATTTTCGCGCTGGTTCTGCTCGTACTCCTTAAGCATGAATTCCATAGTTTTGTTAAGGTCATCAACCAATGGGCCTTCGTTCTTAATCTTTTCAATTTCAGAGTAAACAATGCCGATGAGCTTATCGCGAAGCTTAGGATCGGTATCAAACTGAATTTGGACAACAAATGAGTTTATAGGGAATTTACGAAGCGACACCCTAACTCCAACACCGTAAGTACCACCCTCCTTCTCACGAATTTCCTCAAGGTAGCGGGTGCGCAATATTGATGTAAGGTAGTCAGCCAGTATATCGTTCATAACATTATACTCAATCTCACCGGTAAACCCTACAAATACTGACGACTTGGTGGTTTGCATAGGCTTGGTAAAGTAATTTTGAACCTTACCTTTAGGAGGCCTTACACCAGTATCCTTGGCAACATCATTACGATTAACAGTGGGCAATGCACCCAAGTACTTTTCAACCAAAGGCTTAATCTCAATAGGGCTAACATTTCCGGTAAAGATGAAGGTAAAATCGGAAGCATCGGCAAAACGGTTTTTATAGAAGTTGATGCACTTGTTAAAGTCTACCTTGTTAAGGTAATCAAGGTTCATAGGCATTACGCGTGGGTTATGGTTTGCCAAAGCCACAGTAATACTATCGCGGAAGGCCATACGAGGGTCGGATGAGGCATTGGCCATGAAAGCCTTCATTCTACCCATGTAGGTGTTAAAGTTTTCCTCATCGGCGCGGGGAGTCGACATGTATAGGTAGATGAGTTGCAATAAAGTTTCGAAATCCTTTGGCGAAGCCTCGCCGCTAAATCCCTCATAACTTTCAGCAATAACAGGACGCACTTTAACCATCTTGCCTGCAAGCATCTTTTCAAGGTCGGTACTAGTAAACTCGCCCACACCGGCATTGGTAATAATTTGGGTAGCCATGCTTGCCGAGGGTAACTCATCGTTAGTAGCAAGTGAAGTACCACCGGCGCTGAAAGCTTCAACCACTACCTGATCTTCCTTAAAATCGGTTTGTTTAACAATCACCTTTACTCCATTGGAAAGAACCCACTCGGTAGTACCAAAGACATTCTTTGTGTTTTCCTTTTTAACCTTACCAGGCTTTTCAATTTTCTCAACTAATGGCTTGGTTATTACCTTGTCAACGTAAGCCTCAACATTTTCAGCCTTTACCTCCTGCAAGGCAGCAAGAATCTGTTCCTGGTTTGGAACATTGATGCCTTCCTTTTGCAGAGCCATTAAGCTGATAATAATGTTCTTATCGGTTATGAGATGTTTTGCCACAGCATTAATCTCATCAATTGTTATGGTTGGTAAAACTTGCGAGGCAAACATGTACTCAAATTCAATGCCAGGCATGGGCTCACCCTTTAAGAAATGATTAACACATTCCCAAACGTACATTTGGTTTTTCTGCTTATCCTTTTCCTTAAGCTGATTTTCCAAAGAACGGAGATAATCGGATTTAGCCCTATCGAGCTCTGAAGCGTTGAAACCAAAACGTTTAACGCGTTCCGACTCGCGAATAAGACCCTTAACACCGTCAATCATGTTATCGGGCCGAAGGGCTGCATAGAATGCCATAGCATCCTTGGTTCGTACTAAATTGAAATAGCCCGAAGTTCCAAACACAAATGGGGGATTCGGTTTCTGAACAAGCTCATTAAGACGCGACGATGCCATAGAAGAGATGAGCTCATTTATCATACCGGTACGGAGGTAACCAATGTTTTTAGCCTCTTTAGGGGTAGCCGGTGCCTTAAAGTATAAGTACATGATGGCATTACGAGCCTCAGGATCGGTAGCAACACCAACAAGGGGCTCATCGTTGTCGGGAAGTTCATAGAAAGGACGGGGTGCAGGATTAACCGGAGCAGGAATATCGGCAAACGTCGATTTAATCTTGGCCTCAATCTGGTCAACATCAACATCGCCAACAATGACTATTGCCTGCAAATCGGGGCGATACCATTTGTTGTAGAAGTCAACCAGTTCCTGATGCTTAAAGTTGTTGATAACATTGATATCACCTATTACATCGCGCTCAGCATACTTAGATCCCTTGTATATAACAGGCATGAGCTGCTTATACATTCTGCGCTCAGCGTTACGGCCGGTTCGCCACTCCTCACGTATTACGCCGCGCTCCAGTTCAATTTCTTCAGGAAGTAATGAAATGAAATGCGACCAATCGTGTAATACCAATAGTGCACTATCGATAATACCTTCACGAGTGGTAGGCACATCGGAAAGGTTGTAAACTGTTTCATCAACAGAAGTAAAGGCGTTGATATTAAATCCAAACTTAACGCCCACGGTTTCGAAATAGTTTATGATGCCTTTGCCAGGGAAATTCTTGGTACCATTGAAAGCCATATGTTCCAGGAAGTGAGCCAAGCCATTTTGACTATCTTCCTCCAGGATTGCCCCAACGTTTTGGGCAATGTAGAACTCAGCACGCTGCTTGGGTTCTGTGTTTTTGCGAACATAGTAAGTTAGACCATTTTCTAGCTTTCCATAGCGCACGTTTGGATCAACGGGAACAGGAGTATTCCATCCCTGACCGAGAGCCGAAATACTTGCTAAAACAAGCATTGAAAACGTAAACAAGATACTTTTTTTAATTGTCATAACTTTTAAAAATTTAATGTAAGTTTGTTTCTAATATTCATCCCAAAATTACACATTTATTTACAACCTAAAAGAAAACTTAAAGGTTTTAACAATAATTTGTAACCCTATGACATCAAATCAAGTATAAGGTTTAATTTATGGAAAGGATTTTTTCTCGGGTTGTCATTACTCTGTCCCTTGTTAGCTTTTTTACCGATATGGCCAGCGAAATGCTATATCCAGTAATGCCTATCTACCTAAAATCGATTGGATTTACTGCTTTGCTAATCGGAATCCTTGAGGGTATTGCCGAAGCAACCGCTGGATTAAGCAAGGGTTACTTTGGCGAGCTATCGGATAGGTTTGGGAAGCGAGTTATTTTCATCAGATGGGGTTATATTTTAAGTGCCCTTTCAAAACCTGCAATGGCCATCAGTAAGTGGCCATTATGGATCTTCACAGCGCGAACTACTGACCGACTGGGGAAGGGGCTAAGAACCAGTGCCCGTGATGCCCTCCTCAGCGATGAATCAACGCCCGAAAATCGTGGCAAGGTGTTTGGCTTCCACAGGGGCATGGATACACTTGGAGCAGCCGTTGGCCCCGCCATTGCGCTATTTTTGCTCTGGACATACCCCGGTAACTATACCTTGATATTCCTGATTACAATTATCCCAGGACTTGCAGCAGTTTTGCTTACTTTTATGCTAAGGGAAAAGTCCAAAGTGCAAAAACATAACGATAGTAAGGTTATCGTTTCGCCTTTTTCGTTCCTAAAATACTGGAACCAATCGCCTGTAAACTATCGGCATATTGTTATTGGGCTTATCATTTTTACCCTAATCAATAGTTCCGATGCATTCCTTTTACTAAAAGCTAAAGAAGAAGGGGCCTCGGATACCTTGGTAATTGGCTTGTATATCTTCTACAACCTGGCATACGCCTTACTCTCCTATCCCATGGGATGGTTATCGGACAAACTGGGCATGAAAAGAATGGTGGTTTCAGGCATAGGCATATTTGCAATCACCTACCTGGGCTTTGCCTTTACTTCAACATGGAGTGTGTTCATTCTGCTTTTTGTCCTTTACTCACTTTACGCTGCATCAACCGAAGGGGTATTAAAGGCTTGGCTAGCAAATAATCTACCTAAAACCAAAACAGCAACAGGAATAGGCCTTTACAATAGTTTACAAAGCATTGCCACGCTAATAGCAAGCAGTATGGCAGGCTTAATATGGGTTACAGCTGGGTCAAGTATTGTTTTTTTAATAAGCGCAGTAGGTGCAGCCCTCGCCGGAATATACTTACTTACGTTTACAAGGACTAACGCAACCTATCAAGAGAGCGAATAAGAGCCTCGTCGCGGGCAATTGCTCTTAATGCAAGAAAATTCAGTATGGCTGCTATAAGCGGAAATATAAATACAAGGCTGTAGCTAGGTTTGGAGTTCAAGTTCTCGCCAAATGCAAATACAACATAATACATTACTCCCTGAAGGCCAACCAGCATCACAATAGTTAAAACACAAAGACGAATTTGCAATATCCGCTTGCGGTATAAAAATATTATTACGAAACTAATAAGCAATACTACGATAATGAAACCGAACAAAAACCAAATGCTCTGAACCTTTTCAACCGTTGATCCATCAACTACCGATAGGCCAAACACCCCTAAAGTGTACTTTGCCATTTGGGGTTCAACTATAAATGTTGCAAAAGGATTGTATATTAATATTGAAAGTAGAATAACAGAAGCCAGTAAGAAAAGTGTTTGAATACGCTGTATCATTGCTGATTTTTTTTTTGCAAATTTACCAATAAAACCAACTACTCAAGCTAAAACTTTTTAAAAATAATATTGATTTAAACTAAACCTTTGCTATAATTGCAAAATAAAAATATAAGAATTATGAGAGTTATAGAATCATCTGAACTTATCATCAACCCCGATGGAAGCATATTCCATCTACACTTAAAACCGGAGGAACTGGCAGACAAAGTGATACTGGTAGGCGATCCTGGCAGGGTTGATACCGTTGCAAATTTCTTTGACACCAAGGAGATTTCCGTTTCGAACCGTGAGTTCAAAACTGTTACTGGAACATACAAAGGCAAACGCATTACAGTTCTATCAACCGGTATTGGAACCGACAATATCGATATAGTGGTGAATGAACTTGATGCGCTGGTGAACATTGACCTCGATACCAGAACAGAAAAGGATGAGAAGAAAAAACTTACCCTTGTTCGGCTTGGCACATCAGGAGCCCTGCAGCCCGAAATCGATTTGGGAAGTTTTGTGATGACCGAAATCAGTATTGGATTCGATGGTTTACTTAACTTTTACGCCAATCGAAACAGGGTAAGCGATCTTGAAATGGAAGAGGCGTTCCTAAAACATACCAACTGGAACCCGCA
>DSBV01000033.1 GCA_011045955.1 Bacteroidales bacterium
CCTTGACGTTGCTTTACAGAGCAAACCAGGCAAAAGTAAATGCCAAAAGGACGATTAGGGAGTAAACCCAAAATGCCTTTAGCGGCACATACGTTACCGCTGCAATCTTCAGGCTATAGGCGTTGTATGCTACAAGTAATACTTTTTCAAGGGCATAAACAATTACCGTTGCAGCTGCTACTCCGTTTATTCCAAAATACTTAACCAGCAATAAGCTAAGTATAATATTCATGGCCATTTCAACAATCGAAATGGTTAGTACAGCCATATTTTTGCGAAATCCCTGGGTAATCGTTTGCGGGAATACAACCCGGCTTAATACAATTAAACAGTATATCATAAAAATGTTAGCACTTTCATGAAACTCAGTTCCAAAAACCAAGGGGAATAGCCACCGGGCTAAAAGGATTGCAGCAATGGAAAGGGGAAAAAGAATGTGCATTAACCGTAGGGACTCATTTCGAAGGTTATCGAGATTTCGGCTCAACTTTTGCCTATCGGCAAAATCGGCCAGCATGGAATTGCTCAGCGATACTGCAAGTATTGTAATTAAAGGAATCTCGCGAGCGCCAAAGCGGTAAACCGCAAAGGTTGATGAGTCAAAATGGTATCCTATTATCAATTGGTCAATATACAAACCCGAACTGCTAATAAGGAATTTCAACGATAGCGGGATGCCATCGCCAAGGTATTCCTTCAAAAAATCTACATTGATACTGAATTTTGAATTACGGACTAAAAGCGATATTAACCAAACAAAACGAACTGCCGACACCACTATCAAACCCAATACGGCAAAGGCCACACCCATGCCAAACAAAACCGGCAAAACCACAAGCACTACCTGTATGGCATAGGTAATGATACCATATGATAGCATGGTCTTATAATTCCCATGCAGAAAGTAAATATATTCGACCATTGTTGAAGGTGTGCTCAGTAGCATGTAAAGGAGCATCAGGGGGGAAAGGTTGCTACCATCAATAGCAGTAAAACCAGTAAGAGTTGTGGTAAAAATTGCAGCAAACAGGCAGGACAAAACAGCAAGTCCAAGAACAACCATAAAGGCATTAAACAAACGATCATCTTTTGAATTGTCGTTATTGCGGCTATATAGCGGGAGTAATGCTTGAATTAGACCTGTAACCCAAAAGGTAGTAAGTAGCCCACTAACAAAGAGCACCGCCTCATAATTTCCTATGGCAGTTTTACCATAGCCAAGCCTTGCCATGGCTACCCCTATGGAAAGCATGGCAACGAAACGCATTGCCTGAAAAGCCTGCAATGCGCGAGTTGAACTTGAAACAAGACCTAACATAGACATCCTTAATGATGCGAAGGTATTAAAATTGATTTCACAACAGCGTTTAATCAAATTACTTTTGGAACATTTTTGCATTTCGAAAAAATGTTTATACCTTTGCAGCCGCAATTGACATGGTGGATGTAGCTCAGCTGGTTAGAGCACCAGATTGTGGATCTGGGGGTCGTGGGTTCAAGTCCCATCTTCCACCCCAACCCGGCCCAAAGCCGGGTTTTTTGTTTTGAAAGATTTAATCTTACTCCCAATTTATTTTCGATTTTTCTACCGGGCATTACATCCTCTTCAAAACTTCTCAATATACTCCGAATAGGCCTGCCCCGGCTGGAAACTCCATTCCATTTCTGCTTAAACATTTCTGTCATTTCCCCTTGACTTTTCCATATTGTAAAGGTATATTTGGGGAAATACCAAACCGTTAGCATAATGTGTAATCTGCTTAATTATAGTAAAAGGCTTTGTGTTTTTACGCTAACTGTTTTGATGGTAACCGAAACATCGTGTAACGGACAGAATATGAATAAACCTAACGAGTTCGATAGGCAGCCAGCTGTGGCAGGACAGTTTTACCCTGGCACCAAGGCTCAGCTTGAAAAGGAACTGAAAACCTACTTCGATAGCGCCCAACAGGTGCAGGATGAACAACCCTTGGCCCTTATAGTTCCGCATGCCGGATACATTTTCTCAGGTCAGGTTGCTGCAGCGGGATACCGGCAAATTGATAGGAATAAGAAATTCAAGCATATCTTCCTGATAGGATCGAGCCATACCATGTTTTTTACCGGCGCAGCCGTTTACACCAAGGGCACATTCGTTACACCGCTGGGCAAGATCTCAATCGATCCATTGGCAAGTGAGCTGGTTCAAAAGCACAACGTGCTAATCGATGATATCAAGCCGCATATCAGGGAGCATAGCCTTGAGGTTCAGCTACCATTCCTGCAATACTGGCTAAAAAACGATTTTTCAATTATCCCCATAATTATTGGTGGCGAGTCGCAAGCCACCGTTACCCTTTTGGCCGAAGCCCTTGAGCCCTACTTTACCCCCGAAAATCTATTTATCATCAGTTCCGATTTTTCGCACTACCCCACTTACGATGACGCCCGCCGCACCGACGACGATATGGCTCGTGCCATTGTCTCCAACTCGCCTGTAGAATTCATGAAAGCCAAGATCCGAAATGAGAATGCCGGCATCGACAACCTGGCCACAGCCATGTGTGGATGGACATCGGGGCTTACCCTTTTAAAAATCACCGAGGGTAAACCACGTATCACTTACAAAACAATTATGTATAGGAACTCAGGCGATTCGCCTTATGGCGGTAAGGATAGAGTGGTAGGCTACTGGGCTATTACCGCCATACAACAGCAAACCAAAACAACCGATTTCAACCTATCCGATAACGATAAACGTGAGCTACTTAAGCTTGCAAGGAAAACCATCGCCGATTACCTTTCAGGGAAAAACCCTACTCCACCCGACGAAACCAAATTATCAGGAACGCTTAAAACCAATGCCGGTGCATTTGTAACGCTTCATAATCAAGGGCAACTACGCGGTTGCATTGGCAACTTTTCAACCACAACTCCACTTTACCGCGTTGTAATGGCCATGGCCATTTCGGCAACCACTGAAGATTACCGTTTTGAATCGGTTACCCATGATGAACTCAAGGATATCGATATCGAAATCTCAGTGCTTACCCCTATGATACGAATTAGCCACATCAAGGAGATTGAACTGGGCAAGCATGGAATTTATATCAAAAAAGGAGGTCGTTCTGGAACGTTTTTGCCACAGGTGGCAAAGGAAACCCGATGGTCGCTTGAAGAATTCCTTGGACACTGTGCACGAGATAAGGCTGGTATTGGCTGGGATGGCTGGCGCGATGCTGAGATATACACCTACGAGGCCATTGTTTTCGATGAAAAAGAACTGGGTTTAAGGTAGATTAAGACTCATGAACACACCCTACTTTTTAGTCCCCATTTCGTTGGCCATTACCCTATACTATCTACTTGGCAGCCTAATGGTGCAAGCTGGCATTATACCTTTTTCAACCCATCGTAAATTCTGGAACTTTGCTCTGCTGTTTGTATTCCTTGGCTGTGCCGTGCTTGGACTCCTACTTACAATCAACATCAACTACAAGCTGGGATGGAGTTTTGTTAAGGTCTTACTGTCGTGGCATGTTCAGCTTGGAATTGCCATGAGCGTGGTGGCATTCATTCATACCCTTTGGCACAGGGGCTACTTCAGCAAATACCTTTTGCTTAAGGGCAGGCAAACCCAAGCGGTAACGATTGTAACTAAACATCAACTTGCAACATCAGCTTTTACTCTTGGATTACTTTCGGTATCGCTACAGGTATTGCTGATTAGGCAGTTTACCAAGGTGTTTCAGGGAAACGAATTCCTAACAACCTGGATAATAGGAGTATGGATGCTGATATCGGGAGCAGGAGCCCTTGTTGGAAGCAAATCGAGTAACGGCATAAACACCAAAAAGGTAATCACAAAGGTCCTTTGGTTCATGTTTGGTTCGGCATTACTTTTCATTTTCCTTTCGGGCGAAATCAGGCAAACCTTTTTCCCGACGGGAGTGCTCATAGCCCCTTACCACGTTATAGCAATGGTTGTCCTAATGATTACTCCCACAGCGTTCCCATCGGGCATGGCTTACGCCTTACTCACCAAACAAGCAAAATCGCAGTACCCAACCATTTACGCTTACGAAGCGTTAGGAAGTTTGGCTGGGGGACTTTTGCTATCGCTTGTAATTATCTGGATATTTAATACATACCTTGCAGTAATAGCGATTGGCTTTATTGCAAGTTCATTTCTCGTTTTTGCACAAAAAAAGCCCGCAATGTTTCTGTTTCCAATAACCCTTTTATTTATTGGTATCGGTATAAAAGTTTTTAATATCGATGTTTACGCTGAATCCATTCTTTTGCCCGGGCAAAAGGTACTATCGGTTACCGATTCGCCCTATGGAAGCATAACCGTGACCGGCTCGGACGGACAACTTAATTTTTTTGGAAATGGATCAATGCTGTTTGGCACGCAAAACACCATTTACTGCGAGGAAACAGTACATTACACCATGGCACAACGCTACAAACCCAGTAAGGTTTTACTGGTTTCGGGCGGTTATACGGGCCTGGTTGATGAGCTAAAAAAGTATAAACAAGTAAAAGTAGATTACGTTGAGCCTAATCCCCATATTTTAACAATGAGCCAGCACTACTGCAAAGCTGAGTTCCCTGAAAATACTAAAATTTTCAAAAGCGATATTCGAGGTTTTCTGAGAAAATCATCAGAAAAATACGACATTGCAATTATCACAATACCCGAACCAACATCGCTTGAGCAAAACCGTTTCTTTACTATTGAATTCCTTGAACTTTTAAAGAAGCACTTGACAGCAGATGGGGTTGTGAGCATCAGCCTTTCAGGTATGGGCAACTACCTATCGGCACCAAGGCAAAAGGCCTACGCGTCGATAATCGCTACGTTTAATAGCGTATTCGAGAAAGTAGAGGTTATAAGCGGCGAGCGTGATTACCTGCTTGCATCCGATAGCCCCATACGTATTGATATTGCTCAGCTACTGAGCGAGCAACGTATTGGCGAAGCCAACCTATACGTACGCCCCGATTACATAAACGATGAACACATTGCTCAGCGCAACCAGTTCTTTCATAGGCAAACCGAATCAGCCCAGAAAATAAACACCGATAATCACCCGTGGCCAGTGTTACAAAGCACGCTAGGGTACCTATCGATGTTTGGCCATATGATTTGGCTACTTTTGGTTGTTGGAACTATCGTTTTACTTATCCCTTTCTTTGTTACTAACTATCACCTGCGCGCGATGTATGCAGTAGGCTTTGCCGGATCGGCCATACAAACCCTTTACCTATTAGTACTACAAATTGCAGCAGGCGTACTATACGGCATGCTTGGTGCCATGATTGCCCTTTTCATGGGAGGACTAGCACTAGGCTCAATGGCGTACGGAAAGGTAAACAGCATAAAACCTAAACACATAAAATTTTCACTAATTGGTTCATTTTTAATTCTTATAACCCTTTTTATACTTATGATGTATGTGGAAATTTGGCTATTAATAACCATTGTATGTGCAGGAATACTTACAGCTTCGTTTAGTGTTGGCTACCTATATATTAGTATTACCGAGAATTCAAAAGCTTACCCCAACCAACCCGCCAAAACCTACGCTGCCGACCTTATGGGATCGGCTGCTGGCATTGTTATTGTTACACTTTTACTAATTCCATCAATTGGATTTCTGCAAAGCATTACTATATTATTGGCTTTCACAGGCATTTACCTGTATCTAAAAGTTTAAAACCGACACCATGAAAAAGATATCGCGCCGCGAATTCCTGAAACGTAGCCTTATGGCTACAGGCAGCTTATTGGCCATGCGCTACCTGAGCCTACCGGCATTAGCCTTGGAAGACAAACCCTGGAAGTGGAGCCGCGAGGCCATGTTTTACACACCCACTCCACGCGGTATGCGCTGCAACCTTTGCCCCAACGAGTGCAACATTAGACCTGGAGAAACCAGTCAATGCCGCAACCGGGTTAACTACAAAGGAAAGCTATACACCATTGCATACGGCAATCCGTGCGCCGTGCATATCGACCCCATTGAGAAAAAACCGCTTTACCATTACCTTCCCGGCACAAAATCGTTTTCCATAGCAACGGCTGGGTGTAACTTTGGGTGTTTGAATTGCCAGAACTGGGAAATCTCCCAGTCGAGCCCTAAGGAAACAAACAATGCTGAACTATTCCCTGAACAGGTGGTTGAACAAGCCATTCGAAGTGGATGCAAAAGCATAGCATACACCTACTCAGAACCAATCACCTTTTACGAATACATGTACGATACCGCCGGCATTGCCCGAAAGAAAGGCATTGGGAATGTGCTTGTATCCAACGGCTACATCAACGAAGCCCCTCTACGTACCTTAGCCACAAGAATTGATGCCGCCAACATCGACCTAAAATCGTCAAGTAACGATATCTACTTAAAGCTTACCGCTGGAACCCTTGAACCTGTGCTTAACACCCTGCGCATACTCCGCGAGATGAACGTTTGGCTTGAAATAACCAACCTGGTTATACCCACCTGGACCGATGACTACTCCATGATACGCAAGATGTGTCAATGGCTTGCAAGCAATGGGTTAGCCGAAGTCCCGCTGCATTTCAGCCGATTCTTCCCGCTTTATAAACTCACCCAATTGCCTCAAACACCAACATCTACGCTAATTAAGGCAAGAGAGATTGCTCAATCGTGTGGGTTGAAGTATGTTTACATAGGCAATGCTGCCCTACCCGGAGCAGGCAATACAACCTGTCCATCGTGTGGCAAAGTAGTTGTTGAACGTAAAGGCTATAATGTATCGCTCGTTAAACTTAACAATGGAAAATGCGGCTGGTGCGGAGCAAACATTAACGGGAGATGGTCATAGCCATTTCAACGCAATTCACCAGTCAATTTTATGCAAACGTTCAAACATTTTTGATTACTTTTTTCTGCAACTAAGCTAAATCCTAAACGCAAAAGCCGCTTCTCTTGCGTTTGGGATTGTTTTTGCAAAACCATTTTAACCCAAATCCGTCAATTAAAAAAAACAATTTACTAATCGACTAATAAAATCTATTCATTCCGAAAGTCCGGGATGAGAGATTTTGATGAGTCGGGGTTACCTCCGATAAGTCAATAGAAACAAGGCATTTAAATATTTTTTGTGTTTCCATTGACTAATCTCGGTTTAATGTAATAGGTTTGTAGATTATTTTGCTGGGATGGAATTTGAACTCTATACACTTCAAAACGAGATACGCATTGCCCATAAACGAACCGATTCACCAGTGGCTTACTGCTGTATAATGGTAAATACAGGCACACGCGATGAGTTCGACCACGAGCACGGCCTAGCCCATTTTATTGAGCACGTAATCTTCAAGGGCACCAAAAAGCGCAAGGCATTCCACATCATGAGCCGCATGGAGGATGTTGGGGGCGATTTGAATGCCTACACCTCCAAGGAGGAAACGGTTATTCACGCCACGTTCCTAAAGCAAGATTTTAGCCGCGCTATTGAGTTACTCTCCGACATCATGTTCCATAGCACTTTCCCTGAGAAAGAACTCAAGCGGGAAAAGGAGGTGATAATTGATGAAATAAACTCATACCACGATTCGCCTTCCGAACTAATTTTTGACGATTTTGAGGAGTTAATCTACCCCAATCATCCCTTTGGGCGCAATATATTAGGGACAAAGAAGCAACTAGGGAAGTTTACCCGAAAACATATTGTCGATTTTATGGGACGAACCTATAACACCGATGAGATGGTATTTTGTTCAATTGGCAACATCCCATTTAATCGCATAGTAAAGCTTGCCGAAAAGCATTTTGGATGCATACACCCAAATACCCGCAATTACCAAAGGCTTCCTATTACCGAATACTTACCACAAAGGAAAAAAGTCAAAAAATCAACCTACCTATCGCATTGCATTGTTGGTACCACCGCGTACCACCTGCATAACCCAAACCGCATTGCCATGCACCTGGTAAACAATATCCTAGGAGGGCCAGGCATGAACTCAAGGCTTAACCTGGCGCTACGCGAAAGGCATGGCTTGGCCTACAACGTGGAGTCGTTGTACACTCCTTACAGTGATACCGGAATATTTACCATTTACTTTGGCACCGATAAGGCTGATACCGATAAGGCAATTGAACTTATTCTTCAGGAACTGGACGGCTTACGGAATAAACGGATGGGAGTATTACAGCTCTCCAAGGCAAAAAAACAGCTTATTGGGCAACTGGCCATTGGTGCCGAAAGCGGGGAAAACCTTATGATTTCTACTGCCAAAAGCATTTTGGTTTACGAACGTCCCGATAATATGCAGAACGTATTCAAAAGGATTGAAGAGATAACATCGATGGAGGTTATGGAGATTGCCAATGAAATACTTAGCCCCAATAGGCTATCAATGCTAATATACAAGTAGCCATGTACAAAACAAACCATGAACTTGATAAGTACCTTGAAAGCCACACCAGTCAGGTAGATGAGGTGCTCCATGAGCTTACCCGCCACACTTACCTAACCACCTATAACCCACGCATGATAAGCGGCCCGGTTCAGGGTAAATTCATTGAGATGATTTGCCAAATGGCCCGTCCAAACCGTGTACTGGAAATTGGCACTTTCACAGGTTACTCAACCATTTGTATGGCAAAAGCGCTTCCAGCAGGCAAGTTCATCGACACCATTGAGGTAAACGATGAGTTGCAGGACACCATTGAACATTATATTTCAAGAGCAGGAGTTTCCAACAAGGTAAACCTTATCATTGGCAACGCTCTTACAGTAATCCCTAAACTTCCCCACGCTTATGATTTGATATATATTGATGGCGAGAAAAAGGAATATCCACAATACCTAAACCTATGCCTGAAAAAATTAAACAGCGGTGGATTCCTGATTGCCGATAACGTTCTATGGAATGGCAAAGTGGTTGACCCAACTTGCAACGATGAGCAAACTAATGCAATCCGACTATTCAACAAAATGGTTCAGGAAAACACCACCCTTGAAAATGTATTGCTACCAATTCGTGATGGGATGATGATTGTTAGAAAAAAAAATTGATAATTTTGTTAACCCTTTTTCCCGTTTTGGCGTTAAACTGATAAACACTTTTAGCAGTATAAAAAATGGCACAATACACAATCAGGCAGATGGAATTGCTCTCAGGAATAAGAGCATCCACCATTAGGATGTGGGAAAAGCGCTACAACATTTTTTCACCCCAACGAACCGATACCAATATTCGCCGCTACGACGATAACGATTTAAGGTTTATCATTAACCTATCGTTACTGCTAAAGCGCGGCTTTAGGATTAGCAAGCTGGCAAGCATGTCGCTCGAGGAGCTCTCAGACCTGGCCTCCAAGTTTGTATCGGACCACCGCATGGGCAATATCAACCTGGAGCCCTTGATTACTGCAACTATTCAGTATAACGAGACTGAACTGCTCAAGCATATCAGCGAATGGTCAGAAAAGCATGGCATTGAATACACCTTTGAAAATTTAGTGCTACCCTACCTACAACGCCTGGGTGACCTATGGCAAACCGGAGCAATAACAACTACACATGAGCACTTTGCCAGTAATGTAATTCGGAATTTACTTAGCCACCTTTACCGCACCTGTAAACAACCCGAAATTGGTAAAACCACCCCAATCATTTTCTTCCTACCCGAAGGCGAATTCCATGAAATTGGGCTACTATATTTTGCCTACATATCCAAGAACGCAGGCTATAAGACCATATACCTCGGCCAATCGACACCTATAGATGATGTTATTAAATGCTCCAAGGATTTAGGCTGTAAAATGGTATTTACATCGCTTTCATCGTTTGTAAGCGCCGATATGGACGAGGCATTTGAACCCATGAAAAACGCCTTGCCCGATATGGAAATTATAGCCACCGGCCATGCCTTTACAGAGAAAAGCGGCCCATCGTATTTAACTTACGTTTCATCGGCTCAGGACCTGATGAAGATAATTGCCCGACTCGACCCTACCATCATTAAGTAACTACAGCGAATAAGCTAATTAACGTTATAAATCCCGCCCCTGGCGGGATTTTTTCTTTGCTTTCTATTTAGACAAACTCATTACAAGCCAGCAAAAACAATCAGGTTAACGCTAGCCTATTTAGAACTCACAAAAAGTTTTGTGTCAATTGATAAATATCATCTTGCACATTGTTTAGATTTATTCTAAATTTGTTTCAACAATTTATTTTTAACTAGTCCAAATTAAAACCAAGTCATATGTCACAGCAAGAATTCAACCAAGCCCTAATAGAACTGGAGCCAAATCTGGAGCGATTTGCATACAGCCTAACAGCAAACCGCGAGGATGCTCGCGATTTGCTACAGGAAACCTACCTAAAAGCTTTAACCTACAAGGATAAGTTTGAGGACAACACAAATATCAAGGCTTGGACATTCACTATAATGAAGAATACTTTCATTAACAACTACCGCAAATCTGTAAAACAAAGCACAACCTTTGATGGCAGCACTAATCAGTTTTTAATCAACAGCAAACCCGACACCTTTGGCCCTGACGCCATGTACTCGCATAGCGAGATAAGTAAAAAGATTAATGAACTTGATGATGAGTTCCGCATCCCATTCCAAATGCACACATCGGGTTACAAGTACAAGGAGATAGCTGAAAAACTTAACCTGAAAATTGGTACAGTTAAAAGCCGAATTTTCTTCTCAAGGCAAAAACTGATGAACGTTTTAAAGGATTACGAGTAGAATTTCGGCATCCGTCCAGGAAAAAGCGCTATTTGTGTAGCGCTTTTTCATTTTATTAAAGCGATTAATGACTTGAACCCAAGAAATTCCTAAAGAGGAAACAATGGATTAGCTATATTTGCAGTAAACCTTATGGTGTAATGCGACTAAAACTTATACTACTTACTGCTTTGATATTTCCGCTCACATTGGTTTCACAGCCAGTAATTGACGTATACTTTAGTTCCCTTGCACCCGAATCGAAAGGCCCATCATTCAGCAAGGTTGAGGAGGTACATGAATTGCTAGTTCCCAAAAGTGGGACTCCCAGTTACTTTAAAATTGTAAAGCAGTACAACTCAAGCGGAAAGATTGTTAGTGAAAAAAGGTATAATAAAGCTGGTGGGATAATGGGTGAGAGCCAATGGGAGTATAACGCAAAAGGTGAACTCACCAAAAAGGTAAACAGGCAGTTCATGAATTTTAAGGGATGGATTAACGAGCAAATCATACTTACCTACAACGATACCTCGGGAGTGCTTGAAGAGATATCAATTCTATTAGAAAACCAACTAAAACAACGGGTCCAGGTAGTACCCGACAAATACCTTAAAATTACCGAAGTGCTGGTTTTTAACGAAAAAAATGTGCTAACAGGGAAGGAACGCATTGCTTATCTCCCCCAAAACAATACAATTAGGGTACTTAGCTTCAAATCAAACGAACAGTTTATTGGGGCTACCACCTATCCGCTCGACCCCAAACTTCCTGAGCCGCCCTCGGCAATTAAGCGCGAGTTTAACTCGCACGGCGATATTTTGCTCGAAGCTCTCCCCAACAGTAAAATGGAACAGGGTTACTACTACGAGTACACTTACGATAGTTACGGGAATTGGACTGAAAAGCTCACATACCAATGCAGGGTAACCAAAGACAATAAGGTAAAGGACAAAAAATTGGAGTACAAAATAACAAGAAACATAACCTATTAGCATTTTTTTTGGGGGAGCATACCTTGATTAAAATTCATCCACTAATCTATTTAAATGTCAGTGCAGAGACAAAACCTTTATAAGAAAGCCTGGTACTTGAGCTTGTTTACAATATTCTATAATATTATTGAAGGTCTAGTTTCAATGCATTTAGGCATTCAGGACGAAACGCTTGCCTTATTCGGATTTGGGATTGATAGTTTCATTGAAGTAATGTCTGGAATAGGAATTGCTGTAATGATACTTCGTTTAAAATTAAACCCCAATAGCAACATATTACCCTAGAAGGTTTAAATGCTCTAGGGGATTTTAAAACACCTCATAAAGAACAAAAGAATAATTTTCTTATTTCGGCACCCTGTACGTTTATCAATACCAGCGTACAGGTAAAGTTAATAGCAACGCAAAGGCTGGAACTTATAATTTCGAGATTCGGTTTGACCCAACCTTGGCTAGGCATAATGAACTGCCAAACCCTACTCTAATAAACATACCATCAAATAAACATTAACAAACTGATGGACATGATCATCATACCACCAATAAGTCCGTAAATGGAAAGATGGTGCTCGCCATACTCGCGGGCGGCAGGCAAAAGTTCATCAACCGAAATAAAAACCATAATACCGGCTACAGCCGCAAACAGAATTCCAAAGCTTATGCCATTGATAAAGGGCATCAATAGTAAGTAGCCCACTATGGCGCCAATAGGCTCGGCCAAACCCGAAAGAAACGATAGCCTAAACGCCTTTCGCCTGTCGCCAGTAGCGTAAAAAATAGGAACAGAAACAGCAATTCCCTCAGGAATGTTGTGAATAGCTATTGCGACGGCTATGGCTACCCCTAACTTAGGGTTTGTTAGAGCCGATGTAAAGGTGGCCAACCCTTCGGGAAAGTTATGGATGGCTATGGCTAAAGCCGTTAGCAATCCCATGCGCATCAGCTTGCTTTTCTTTTTACGTCCGCTCTCGGCATCCTCAACCAGCATTACCTCGTGAGGGTTTTCCTGCTCGGGAATTAGCTTGTCGATGACTGCGATAATAGCCATACCCCCAAAAAACGAAGCCACGGTAACCCATGAACCTAAATGCAAGCCAATTGCATCGACCAGAGACTCACGGGCTTTGGAGAAAATTTCAATGAATGAAACATAAATCATTACTCCGGCCGAAAAGCCAAGCGCCAACGAAAGGAACTTAGTATTGGTGCGCTTTGAAAAGAATGCTATGGCACTCCCAATACCAGTTGATAAACCGGCAAACAGGGTTAGGCCAAAAGCTATTAGTACATCTGAAATCTCAAATTCCATATCGCAAAGAATTATCGGAACTTTGGGTAACAAAGTTAACTAAAATAAGTTCAGTAATCCCATGAACTAAGCCTCAACAAGCTCATTGTAATTTTTTACCCCCATCCGCGACAAATCGGTATTAAGGACAGCTTCAATAAAGGCTGAAGCCAGCCGAGCATTTGTTATTAGCAGAATATCATGGTCAATGGCTGCCCTGCGAATGGTGTAGTCGTTATTGAGTTCGCTGCGCGATAGGTTTTTAGGGATGTTTATGACCATATCAACCTGCTGGCCCTGAATTAACGACAGGCTATTGGGTTCAGCATTGTTCTCATCGGGCCAGTAGACGGGTATGGCGGCAACGCCATGGTTTTTAGGAATAAAGTTGTTCCTCGGGTAGCATAAATCATAAAACCCTGTTTAGCCAAATGAGCAATGGGATCAATTAGCGAAAGCTTTGACCTAAGGGGGCCCGATTACACCAGGATAGTCCTTTGTGGATTCCGATAACCAACCGAAAGCATGACCTTAAGCAAGGCCTGGTTTGCATTTTGTCCAATGCAACCAACCTCTCCCGTTGAGGCCATTTCGACCCCGAGCACTGGGTCGGCAAGGGTAAGCCTGCCAAACGAGAACTGCGATGCCTTTACACCCACATGAGCTATGTCGAGCATAGAGGGAGGATTTAAGGCCGGTTTAACCCCCATCATAAAGTCAACGGCAGCAGCAATCATATCGTAATTCATTACCTTGGATACAAACGGGAAGTTCCTGCTGACCCTCAGGTTACACTTTATCACCTTAATTTTATTATTCTTAGCCAAGAACTGGATATTAAAAGGGCCAGTAATTCTCAATTCGCCGGCAAGGGCGGCAGCAATGCGCCTGATACAGCGAATGGTTTCGAGGTAAAGTTGCTGAGGCAGGAATACCAGCGTGGCATTGCCCGAATGCACCCCGGCAAATTCAATGTGTTCCGATATGGCATCTACAAATATGGGCCATCGTTGGCCACAGCATCGTATTCAATTTCCTTTGCGCCCTCAATAAATTCGGAAACCACAACCGGATGAGCCTTGGACACCTCAGCAGCCACCGTTAAGTACTCGTTCAAATCGTCGGCATTAGAAACCACGTTCATGGCCGAACCCGATAAAACGTACGAAGGGCGAATTAAAACGAGATAGCCCACCCTATTAACAAAAGCCTGTACCTGTTCCGTGATTGTTAACTCCTGCCACTTCGGTTGATCGATACCAAGCCTATCGAGTAAAGCAGAAAACTTTTGTCGATCCTCGGCCATATCAATTCTTACAGGAGATGTACCCAAAACCCTTACCCCGGCTGCATGTAATCGACCGGCCAGGTTATTGGGTATTTGGCCACCAACCGAAACAACTACTCCGAGCGGACGCTCAACCTCAACAACATCCATGACCCGCTCAAAGGTAAGCTCGTCAAAATAAAACTTATCGCTCATGTCGTAATCAGTGCTCACCGTTTCGGGGTTATAGTTCAAAACAATGACCTCAAAACCTAAGCGACGCAACTCCTTTACCGCACTAACTGTGCACCAGTCGAATTCAACTGAACTTCCAATGCGATATGCGCCTGAACCTTTAACCAAAACCTTTGGCTTGGGATTTGGAACGGTATCGTCCTCGGAACCATGGTAGGTAAAGTATAGGTATGCGGTTTCCGAGGGAAATTCAGCATCTAAAGTATCAATCTGCTTCACGTTGGGTATTATTCCCTTTGCTTTTCGATAATTTCTAATAATCTGCTGGTACTCTTCCATTTTATCGGGCGATGGCTTGTATATTAAACTTGCCAGTTGAAAATCGGAAAAACCCTTACGTTTTGCGTCGACAAACATTTCCGAGGGTAGCTGATCAATAGATGTAAATGCAGATAATTGCTTGGATACCTCAACAATCCCTTGAAGTTTGTCGAGGAACCATCGGTCGATTCGGGTGATGGTATTTATTTTTTCGGCACTCCAGCCCTACTCAAATGCCTGCGCAATGGCACAAATACGCTGGTCGGTAGAATTTTCGAGTAAGGATTGAATGTCGTTCACTTTAAATTGTGAATTGGACACAAGCCCATGCATCCCCTACCCAATCATTCTAAGCCCTTTTGAATGGCTTCCTCAAAGGATCGGCCTATGGCCATAACCTCGCCAACGCTTTTCATAGCCGATCCAATACTACGCGACACCGCTTTAAACATAGCCAAATCCCATCGGGGGATTTTTACCACTACATAATCGAGAGCAGGCTCAAAGAATGCGGTATTTTTTTGGGTAACCGAGTTCTGTAATTCAAACAAGCCGTTCCCTAATCCTAACTTAGCGGCGACAAAAGCCAAGGGGTAGCCCGTTGCTTTAGAAGCCAAAGCGGACGACCTTGACAGGCGAGCGTTAACCTCAATCACCCTGTAATCCTCACTATTGGAATCGAGGGCAAACTGAACGTTACACTCTCCAACAATTCCCAGATGACGAATAATCTTTGTTGACAATGCCCTTAGCTTATGATACTCCGAGTTGGTAAGCGTTTGCGATGGCGCAACCACAATGCTCTCGCCCGTATGAATACCAAGCGGATCGAAGTTTTCCATGTTGCACACCGTTATGCAGTTATCGTACCTATCGCGAACCACCTCATAATCAACCTCCTTCCATCCCCTGAGCGATTCCTCAACCAGAATTTGAGGGGCATAGGTAAGGGCATTGGATGCTAAAGCCTTTAATTCATCGGGGTTGGAACAAAATCCGCTACCTTGTCCGCCAAGCGTAAAGGCTGCCCTAACAATTACCTGAAAACCAATTTGCCCGGCAGCAGTAAAAGCACCGGACACGGTTTTAGCAGCTATGCTCCGCGGGGTGCTCACACCTATCTTATTTAACTCATCTACAAAAAGTTCCCGATCCTCGGTGTTAATAATAGTAGCAACGGGCGTTCCAAGCACTTTGACGCTATACTCCTGCAAGGTGCCGTTACGGTACAGTTCCACGCCACAGTTTAGAGCGGTTTGACCTCCAAACGACAGGAATATACCATCGGGGCGTTCCTTTTCGATGATTTGCCTTACGGTATCGGGTTTTACTGGTTCAAAGTAGATGATGTCGGCTACATCGGAACTGGTTTGAACAATGGCAATATTCAGATTAACCAGTATCGACTTTATTCCCTCTTCCCTAAGGGCTTTTAAAGCCTGCGAACCGCTGTAATCGAACTCACCGGCCTCTCCAATTTTTAGTGCTCCCAATCCAAGAACCAATACTTTGCTGTATTTATCTTGCAATGGCATTGCTATTGATTTTATTCTTTATCGATTAGGTTGATAAACTCATCAAAAAGGAACTCGGTATCGTTTGGACCGCCTGAAGCCTCGGGATGAAACTGAACGGCAAAGAAAGGCTTGGACTTGTGCCTGATCTCTTCGCAAGTACCATCGTTCAGGTTTTCGAACATTACTTCCCACTCATCGGAAAGGGTTGTTGTGTCAATTGCAAAACCTTGGTTTTGCAATGTTACAAAGCATTGGTTTGACCCTATCAACCTAACAGGTTGGTTATGCCACCTATGGCCATACGACAGCTTATAGGTATTTGCACCCGAAGCCAAAGCCATCAACTGATTACCCAGGCAGATTCCCATTACTGGCTTGTCTCTTTCAATCAATATCCAAATATGTTCAATGGTTTTTGTGTTTGTCTTGGAGTCGCCCGGCCCATTCGAAATCAGAACTGCATCAAAATCCTGGTTCAAAAAGTTGAAATTGTAAGGGACACGATAAACTTGAACATCACGCCTTAAAAGGCATCGTATGATGTTATTTTTAACGCCGCAATCAACCAGTACAATTCGTTTGCTTCCATTACCGTAGGTTATGGGCTCGTTAACCAATACCTGGGAAACCGGGTCATCGGCATTGGGATTGTACTAATCAGTATCCCCTTCAACAATTATTTTTCCGAGCATACATCCCTTTTCGCGCAATCGCTTGGTAAGCATCCGCGTATCGATACCGCTAATGGCAGGAATCCTGTTTTCGTCAAGTCACTGTCCCAAACTCTTGTTTGCATTCCAGTGGCTGTAATTCTGGCTATATTCACTAACAATCAAGCCTTTGATATGAACTCGGCTCGATTCCCAGTTCTGCTCGATTCCACCAACCGAATTAGGCTCAGAAACCCCATAATTACCTATCAAAGGGAAAGTAGCCACGAGGATTTGACCGAAATAAGATGGGTCGGTTAAACTTTCAGGGTATCCATGCATGGCCGTGTTAAAAACCACTTCTCCTGCTGTGTTGCCGGAATATCCAAAAGAATAACCCGTAAAAACCGAGCCATCTTCAAGCACAAGTTTGGCTTTTTGCTGATGTTTCATTCTGATGTGAATTAGATGAGTAAACTGCCTTGAATAATTTCAAACCTAAGCTGAATGCTATTTGCGCTATTGGGGTGGACAAAAAAAACCTGCCAATGCTGGCAGGTTAAAAAGTAATAAAAGTATTGTTTCTTCAAATCCCGTGTGTTTTGTCGATAACAGTATTTTTTAAAGTGGAATCATCTCCTGAATGTTCCTACAAAACTACAACATTTTTCTAAATATCAAAATTCACCAAAAAAAAGGAAACGGTATTGCACAAAACGAATTTTGATTCATAAATTTGAAACATAATTCCGTAACCGCAATGGAAGAAGAGGTCAAGCAAGCGTACCTAAAGTATTTTGAAAGTTACGTTCAGCGTAAGTTTGAAGATACGCTTAGTGCATTCTCTCCTGATTTTAACATGATTGGAACAGGGATTGATGAGTTTAGCGTAACATATCAACACTCGGCCGAACTGTTCCGAAGGGAATTTTCACAGGCACCTGTACCATTTACATACCAGTTCAAGGTACTAAAGGTTTACCCCATCACAAACAATTCAACTTACATCATGGGTCTGGTAGATATGCGATTCGTGCTCCCTACCGGTGAATTTGAATACACAAACAATAGGACAACCGCTATTCTCCGAAAGGAGAATGGACAATGGAAAATACTACACGGACATTGGTCGCAACCTGCCGAGTGGCAGCAGGAAGGTGAAAGCGTGCCACTATCGGCTGTGCTAAAACAAAACCGCGAGCTAAAAAGCCAACTACTGATAAAGCAGCAGGAACTGGAAAAGCAAAACCAGCAGCTCAAGGAGATGAACCAGTCGCTCTCAAAGCTTTTCTCAATTGTATCACACGACCTTAAAAGCCCCTTCAACGCCTTTCTGGGTATTACCGATTTGATGCTGATGAACTTTGAGGATGATTTTGAAAACAAGGAGTATTTTCAGCTTCGTCTTCAGCTTTTGAACGATCTTGCTCATAACCTATACGACTTAACGGAAAATCTCCTTAACTGGGCTAAACTGAACTCCACCGCTATTGAACCCAAATTCAGGGAGGTTCCAATCGATTCGCTAATCCAAAAACAGGTAAACACCCTTCGCCCCATATGGCAAAAAAAACGAATTAAGCTAACCGAAGAGGTTCCTAATGAACTAATGGTTAATACCGACCCCGATATGTTGGCTGTGATTATCCGCAACTTGCTGACAAACGCCATAAAGTTCTCCTACCCTCAGGGAGAGATAAAGATTGAGGCGATTATTGGATCCAAAAATATCGCCATAAAAATTGCTGATAATGGGATAGGCATGTCGGCCGAACAGCTAAAGTCACTTTTTAAGGATTACCACTCAACCAGGGGAACCGATAACGAAAAGGGCACCGGAATAGGTCTTGTAACCTGTAAAGAACTTACAAAAAAACTACGTGGTCAATTAAAACTTACATCAGAACCGAACAAAGGGACAATCGTAATTGTTGAACTTCCAAAATAAATAAGCTGTCCCATGACACCGATAACAAAAGCTTTTCGGTGGGTTGAACTGGTTGTCCTTTTTATTGGTCTACCTGTGGTTTTCTACTTCAACAAACTTAAATTACCCAAAAGCATACCGCTTTTAGTAGTATTTTTAATCGCACTGCTTTATTTACTTGCCAGCAAATCGTTTAGCAAAAAAACGTTTGGTTTTAACGGGTTTAGTTGCTGGAAAACATTTGGTTTGCGTATTCTCATTTCATTACTGGTAATCAGTTTGCTTAGTTTTATCTTTCTTCCCCGTGAGCAGCTCTTTTACTTACCATTACAAAACACAAAGCTTTGGATGCTTATCATGATTTTTTACCCTATTTGGTCAGCATTTACACAGGAAGTTATATATCGCGGGTTCTACTTTCACCGATACCTATCGCTTTTTAAAACGGAGTATCATGCAATAATCATAAATGGAATACTCTTTGGCTTACTTCATATAATTTTCCGTAACTGGATTGCAGTTATAGGAGCCACAATTATTGGCATGGTTTGGGCATCGAGCTATATTAAACATCGCTCAATTTTAATGGTATCGGTAGAGCATGCCATTGTAGGGAATTACCTTTTCACAATAGGACTAGGCTATTACTTTTATGTGCCGGATTTTTGACAGGCAAGATTCAAGTCACAAATGCAACTTTTGTCTTTGTTAATAATTGGTTTTTTACAAATATAGGACTTTTATAGCTATACCGCTTCCTTGGCCTGCTGTTAATTCTGTTCGCAACAAGCTGTA
>DSBV01000085.1 GCA_011045955.1 Bacteroidales bacterium
AAGAACAACATTCTACTCAAGGTAAGTGTAGCCATAAAGGCCTGAACGGTAGTTCGACAGGAACTCCTTCCCCTCCTTGGGCGAAATAACCCCAGCCTTAACGGAACTGGTAACCCAGGTCTCAAGCGTTCGAACCATCTTTTTGGGGTTATACTGAACATACTCCAATACCTCGGCCACGGTTTCGCCATCAATAATTTGATCGATGCTATACCCTTTAGCATCAACCGAAACGTGAACAGCGTTGGTATCGCCAAACAGGTTATGTAGATCACCCAGTATCTCCTGGTAAGCACCTACCAGGAATACCCCAATGTAATACGAATCGTTGGACTTGATGGAGTGAACTGGAAGGAAATAGGAAATGTTTTTGGTGGAAATAAAATTATCAATCTTGCCATCGGAGTCGCAGGTTACATCCTGTATGGTGGCAAACTTGTCGGGTTTTTCATTTAAGCGTTGAATGGGCATAATGGGGAACACCTGATCGATAGCCCAGGCATCGGGTAGCGACTGGAACAGCGAGAAGTTACAGAAATACTTATCGGCCAAAAGCTTGGGTAACGACTTCAACTCTTCAGGTACGTGCTTTAGCTGTGAGGACATCCCAAAGGTTTCGCGGGCAATTGACCAGAATAGCTTTTCGATTTGCGCACGGGTTTTAAGGTCGAGCATGCCAAGGCTAAACAGGTCAAGGGCCTCCTCGCGAATTTGCTGGGCATCGTGCCAGGTTTCAAGCATTCGCGACTGGTTTAGCTTGCTCCACTGCTCATAAAGCTCCACTACCAGCTCATGGGCATCGGCGGGTACCTCATCATTCTCGTCCCATGATGGCAGCGATGCGGTTTCCAGCACCTCAAAAATCAGCACAGAGTGGTGTGCGGTTAGCGACCTGCCAGACTCGGTAATGATATTGGGGTGCGGTATGTTATTTTTATCGCTGGCATCAACCAGGGTTGATACTGAGTCGTTCACATACTCCTGAAGGCTATAGTTGATGCTACTTTCGCTGCTCGATGAACGGGTTCCATCGTAGTCAACCCCCAACCCACCGCCAATATCAACAAACTCTACGTTATAGCCCATTAAGCGTAGCTGAACGTAAAACTGCGATGCCTCGCGTAAGGCAATTTTTATACGCCTGATTTTGGTCACCTGGCTTCCAATGTGAAAGTGAACCAGCTTTAAACTACCCTTAAGGTCATTCTTATCAAGAAAATCCAACGCTTGTAGCAGCTCACTGGAGGTTAACCCAAACTTGCTCACATCGCCACCTGACTCCTCCCATTTACCGCTACCAGAACTAGCCAACTTAATCCTAATGCCAAGGTTTGGCTTAATCTTAAGTCGTTGTGCCACTTTATTGATTACCTTCAGTTCATTGAGCTTTTCAACAACAATAAATATCTTTTTCCCCATTTTTTGGGCAAGCAGAGCCAACTCAATATAATCCTCATCCTTGTAGCCGTTGCAAATAATGAGAGATTCGTTATCGGGGTTACTTGCAATAACTGCATGCAGCTCAGGCTTTGAGCCAGCCTCCAGTCCGATATTAAACTTTTTACCGTGGTTAATAATTTCCTCAACCACAGGGCGCATCTGGTTAACCTTAATGGGGTAAATGATAAAGTTTTTACCCTGATAGCCGTACTCTTTGGCTGCCTGTTTAAACGAGCACGACATATCCTCGATTCTATTATCGAGAATATCGGTGAAACGAATTAGCATGGGTGCAGCCACATCGCGAACCTGTAGCTCATCTACCAGCTCGCGCAGGTCAACCTCCACACCATTATTTTTTGGGGTAACCACTACATTTCCCTTTTGGTTAATGGAAAAGTACTTTACCCCCCAGCCGTTGATATTGTAGAGTTCGGCCGAATCCTCAATGCGCCATTTTCTCATCTCTCTTTACCATGTATTACTAGGTTAAACATCTACCATACAGCACCTTGTTATTAAACATTTAAGGCTTGCGAAGTTATATTGTTATCGCAACAATTACAATACAGCAGCAAGAAATATGGTGCAAAACCGTTAAATAATATCAACTTGAATAGGCTTAAGCAATTTATAGGATTTTGATTTCTGTTCGTCTATTTTGAGCCCTTCCCTCAGGGGTATCGTTGGGTGCCACAGGTTTACTTTTACCAAAACCAACCCACTTTAACCTGGCTGCATCAATACCTTGAGAGATAAGGTAATCGGCTACTGCTTTGGCACGTTGCGCTGAGAGCTTCAGGTTATACTCGGCGCTTCCCCTATCGTCGGTATGCCCGCCAATCTCAATCCTCATCTCTGGGTTACGGTTAAGTATTTCCAATAAACAGTTTAGCTCAGGCCTCGATTCGGGCAACAGCTCATGTGAGTCGAATGCAAAAAAGATATTCCGCAGGGTTATCACCTCATCCTTAACGATGGGTTGCAGCAGAACATCAAGCCTTAAAGGCTTATCGAACGAGTAGTATTCGGTTAAGTCGAAATGTTCCGAATGAAACAAATAGCCTGGCGCCGATACAAACAAACCGTAACGATTATTTACAGGCAAACAAACAAGAAACTCTCCCTTAAGCGCCGAAGCAACATCCATAACAACCCTATCGAGCCTTAAATCAACTAACTTAATGTTAGCCTCAACCGGATAAAATGTTTTGCTGTTACGAACCGTTCCTGTAATATACGATGTTGGTGTAGGTCGCACCTCGGGGTAGAGTTCAAAAGTGAAAATATCGCGCCCGCGTTCAGGGTTGATATCGGTTGAATAGTAAGCGGTACTCCCACGCGTATTTACAACAAGTCCATCCTCATCGCGATGAGTATTAATGGGATAACCCAAATTAACCGGAGTTATCCATTTCCCCGTACTATCGAGCCTAGTTACAAAAATATCCAGTCCTCCCATGCCCATGTGCCCCGATGATGAAAAGTACAGCGTTTTATTATCGAAATGGATAAAAGGTGATTGTTCGTTCTCGTCGGTATTAATCACACCACCCAAATTTACCGGGTTTCCCCATGAGCCATCGGGCTTAAGCTCTGACTTCCATATATCGAACTTACCAAAGCCACCCGGCCTATTGCTTACAAAGTAAAGGGTTTTACCATCGGGGGAAATGGATGGCTGCTTTTCCGAATATTTTTCGGAATTTACAGGAGGTGGTAATTTCTGAGGCGAACTCCAAAATCCATCGGGCTCTAAAACCGACTGGTATAAATTACATACCCCCCGACAAATTGTAAAGTATATGGTTTTGCCATCGGACGAAACCGACTGGGCACCCTCGTTAAATTCAGTATTCAAGGGCGATTTTACAGGCTCTCCTCTACCCCATTGACCATCCTCATTTCGGTAGGAAATGTAAAGGTCCTCCTGCCACTTGGTGCCCTTGATTCCCTTATCGGGATTTTTGGGTAAGCGAACGGTATAAACGAGCGTACGCTCATCGACCGAAAGGCTCGGCCAGTACTCATCCAAATCGGTATTAACTCCATCGCCAATATTCTTCGGGGAAAACGGAACTGGATTTGCTATCTGGTTAAGGGCAAAATGGCACTTGTCTATCATTTTCCGAGCCGAATCGTTCATGGTTGCCCTTTTATCATTGTAGGTTAAAAAAGTTTCGAAACTGCTGAGTGCCTTTTTATACTCGCCTTTGGAAAAATACAGTAAGCCCAGGATGTAGTATGCTCTTGGGTGAAAATCCTTATCGATGCTCTGAGCCTTAAGAATGCTCTCAATGGCCAAATCCACCTCGCCCTGCTCCATGTAAACCTGTGATAGCACAAGATGCCCTTCAATAAATCTTGGCTCCTTTTTTACACATTCAAGCAGTAGTTTTTGGGCTGTGGTGTAATCGTAACGATTGAATGAACTTAATGCCTTTTCGTATTGCTCTATCACCCTTTTACTGCTAATGCTATACCTCTTTTTAACATTCTGCCCATTAACTGTTAGCTGGCAAAGCAGCATGGCTATGATGATAAGCAGAAATGGTTTGGGTAGCATAAGCAATTTATTTTATGATTGTTATGAGAAACACGTTTTGGTTGTTCAACTAAATACCATTAAAAATACTATGTAAAACGAAAAGAAAAACAATTCATTACCTTATTTAGCAAAACCAAAATACCTTCAAAATCCTTTAATCATAATGGCACCGCCAAACCTGCCCCTATCGCCACAGCGAGCGGAAAAAAGCATGTGATTGTTACAAATGGTGCACATACCTGCAAACTCAATGTTTTTTTTGCTTACTCCCACTTCCATCAACACGTATGCGTTGGCACGCCAAAGGTCAAAAACAGGGTTTTCGCGATTGGGATAAGGAATTAGCAACTCATATTTCTTTGGGAATTCATCATTAACCAGCGAAACTACATCGTGGCCAACCTCGTAGCAGCAAGGGCCTGCCGAAGGCCCAATACCTACTAACAGGTCGCTGGGCTTTGTCCTATACTCCCTGCTCATTGCTTTTACAACATTCTCAGCGATGCGCTTTACGGTTCCCTTCCATCCGGCATGAGCTGCACCAATTGCTCTATTCACGGGATCGTAGAAAAGGATTGGGACACAATCGGCTGCCTGTGCCACCAAACAAATGTTGGAGTGGTTTGTAATCCATGCATCGGAATGCTGAAGGGCATCGGATTTGCTAAACGCACCTTTGCCTTTCAAACTGGGTTTAATTACTTCAACCCTATTGCCGTGGACTTGTTCGGCAAACACAAAATCATCAGGTTTAAAGCCAAATATTCTGGCGAGCGTTTCCCTGTTTTTAAGGACTACTGCATCGGGCAAAAACCCATTCAAACCTATGGAGAAGTTCTCATCCTCATCCAAGCCTATGCGTGTTGATATAAAATGGGTAATGGCCGGTTGGTGTTGCATTAAGTTATCGAACTTGAAGTACAGAATATTGTTGTAAACTAATGGCATGAGCTATTCGAGCAACGATTTAATACTCAAAAGTAATCAAAAAAATCATCAAGGTTAAAATTAAAATCCGACAAGTTGTCGGATTTTAATTTTTAACCATTAGGTTATGGGTGTGAGCTGTAAAACGTTAGTAGAGCGTTGCATTTCCGTATTTCATGTCAATAGTAACCTTTGCTTTAGGATTAACCGATTCGCCAACAACACCCGATAGCTCAACCGATGTATTCCTTTCAATTCGGTTAAGCCTGCTTGGGGCGAAACCAATATCAATCTTCCCATACGATACATTTGCATTTAACAAGTATGGGGTACCCCCAGGAATTGAAGCTTTTAATCCCGTATAGGCAGCGTTGAAGTTGACGTTTTCAAAATTTGCATCTACCGATGCAATCTTAACATCACCGTACTTAGCCCTTACATTAAACTTTTTATTGAGCTTGTCAATATTAAACACAGTATATCCCGATTCGCCTACCATATTGTTAATCTGACCTATTTCATACTTATCGTACTTAGAATCGAGCACCAACGAGCTAACACTGGCAAAACTCAGTTTTGAGTATCGCGAGAGCACCACACCGGCAACCAGCTTCTGCACGTCGAGCTTACCATACTTCAGTTCGGTTTTAACCCAGTTAGCCTCAACAATCGATGCATTTCCGTAACTGACGTTAATAGCATTCAAGGGTTCAACATCACCGCGGGTCAACCTATCAATTTTGATATTGCCATACTTCAGTTCCAAGGCCAAATGGCCACTGAGTTCGTTAATGTAGATATCTCCAAACTTATTTTCAATTTGAACATCAACATTCTTGGGCATTTTGATTGTATAGTCAATGGATAACTCGTCGCTCGACATCTGGAAAAGTTTACGATTTGCTCTTGAAAACTTATCATTGAACTTTGTAATGGCTTTTATTACATCGCCATCCTGAGAGAGTTCCACATTAATGGCATCGAGCAAGGCCTTAGCCCTTGTGGCATTTGAGTTATCAACCTTAACTTGCACGTATATCGATATAATGCGTTTTTCCCAGTTCTGAATGTTAATTTGGCCAAACTTATTTCCCACTACCAACTTGGTGTTGGTAGTAACCTGAAACTCCCTGCCATACTCTTTAGTCTGCGGAACCACTTTTGCCAGAGTGCTGTTAGCTGTAAGCAGTAACAGAAAAACCGGAAATAACCTAATACTTTTCATATGATTTGAATTTAATGATTTCTACTTTGCTTCGAGTGCCTGTTTAAGTGCTTGTTCAAGGTGCTCCAAAGTTTCGAGCCTAATTTGGTAGCTCTGAACGATGGCTCCCACCGCTACATCACTCCTTGGGTTTACTGAAATCTCTGATTTTACTTGTGGCTTATCGGCAATTGATTCGCCCAAAAGTTGCTCAGGCGACGGTAGCATCTGCCCACCCAAATGGGCAATTTTCTCTATTGAGCGGTATTTCCTGAGCAACTGGCTACGGTAGTATGCATCAACCTCGTAAAGCTGCCTGGACTCGCTGCTAGTAAAGTAATTAGTAATATCGAACCCAAAATGGCTGTTATAGTAAAGGCTAATAGCCCCTGTTATTGCAACAATAATAGCAACCGTAGCCGCAGCCAATAGATAAGATCGAATGGTGAGTAAGCGATGTTTTTGCTTTAACCTTAGCATGAAGCGTTCCTCATGCCCCGGAAGCATTTCATGGAATTCAAATTCACCGATGTTTTGCCTGATAAATTTCTCGATATTTGACATGGCAAACCTACTTTTTGTATTTAACAAGTTCAATCAACCGTTGTTTTGCCCTTACAAACTGTGAACGTACAGTTGATTGGGCAATGCCAAGCATTTCGGCAATCTCCTCATATTCATAGCCATCGACAAGGTGAAGGGTGAGAACCAACCGGTAGCCTTCGGGCAGCTTTTGCATGGCTAATTTCACCTCTTCAACCGACTCGGGGCTATAGTCGTCATCGTTTGGTTTTGCCGATAATCCGGGCGTATCGTCAATTGAAACGGTGAGCAGCCGCTTGCGCTTTAAGTGGTCGATACAGGTATTAACTACAATGCGCTTAAGCCAATCCCCAAATGTTACCTCGTTTCGGAAGGTATCAATTTTGTCGAATGCTTTAAAGAACGCTTCCTGCATAGCATCTTCGGCCTCCATTTTGTTGGGAAGTATTCTGCAGCATACGCTAAACATGGCATTGGCGTAAAGCCTGTAAAGTTCAAACAGAACTTTACTGTCGCCACGTCGACATTGTTCAATCAACTGCCCAGAAATATCCATAAACCCGATAAAACCAAATTCTACTATATAGACTACAAGTTAATGCCTTTTGCTGCATTGGGAAATAAAAAAGTTTAAAAAAAGCCCCATCGCCGGGGGCCTCTTTCGTATACTAAAACTAATAAACTAAGCAAGGAAACTCAAAAGGATACCAGCTGCCACTGTGCTACCTATAACACCGGCCACATTAGGGCCCATTGCATGCATCAACAGGTAGTTTGATTTGTCGTACTCCAAACCGACCACCTGCGAGACCCTTGCGCTATCAGGGACCGCCGACACGCCAGCATTTCCAATTAATGGGTTTATCTTATTTCCTTCGCTCAGGAATAAATTTAAAATTTTTACAAAGATAACTCCTGTGGCAGATGCAATAACAAACGAAGTTGCGCCGAGAACAAAAATGCCAACCGATTTAGGAGTAAGGAAAGTAGTTGATTGAGTAGAAGCCCCAACAGTTAACCCAATAAGAATGGTAACGATATCAACCAAAGGACCCTTTGCCGTATCGGCCAAACGCTTGGTTACCGTGCTCTCCTTAAGTAGGTTCCCAAAGAACAGCATACCAAGCAAAGGTAAACCCGAAGGAACAATGAAGGTAGTTAAAAGCAATCCTAGAATTGGGAATATAATTTTCTCCAACTTCGAAACCTGGCGGGGTGGTTTCATTCGAACTAACCGTTCCTTTTTGGTAGTAAGCAGTTTCATAACGGGTGGTTGTATAACGGGCACTAATGCCATGTAGGAGTATGCCGAAATGGCGATAGCCCCCATGAGATCAGGGGCTAATTTCGACGAAATGAAAATAGCTGTAGGGCCATCGGCGCCACCTATGATACCAATAGCTCCAGCTTCTTGGGGTGAAAACCCTAAAAGAAGTGCCAGCATGTACGCCCCAAAAATCCCAAACTGCGCAGCAGCACCAATAAGCATTAACTTGGGATTTGAGATTAGCGCGCTAAAGTCGGTCATGGCCCCTATACCTAAGAATATCAGCGGTGGATAAATTCCTTTAAGTACACCAAAGTATAGGTAGTTTAAAACGCTTCCACTTTCATAAACTCCTATCTGATAACCCGGAGTGAATGGAATATTTCCAACAATAATACCAAACCCAATTGGAACCAGAAGCATGGGTTCAAACTCCTTGGCTATGGCCAAGTAAATGAAGATTAGCCCAATTAATATCATTATACCATGGCCAACTGTAAAGTTAGCAAAACCAGTAAATGATAGGAATTGGGTTAAATTGTCAATCAAGAATGAAAAGAAACTCCCACTTTGTTCCATGGCTAACCAATTATTACAAGTACATCACCTTCAAGTACCGAATCGCCCTTACTAACCTTAATCTCAACAACTTTCCCTTCCTTGTCGGAATCGATATTGTTCTCCATTTTCATGGCCTCAAGTACCAGCAAGCGCTGTCCCACTTTTACATGGTCTCCAGGTTTAACAAGCACATCGAGTATAACCCCTGGCAGTGGCGATTTAACTGCACCTGAGGTAGCTGAGCCCGGGCTAACTGTTTTGGCAACTGCCGGATGGGCGTCGGTTGCTGGCACAGCCTCAGGTCGAACAAGCTTAGGTGTTTTGGTTTGCTTTAACTCCTTATCGAGTTCCACCTTGTAGGGGGTACCATTCACTTCGAGTTCGGCAATGTTTCCTTCCACATTTGATATATGAACCACATACTCATTGCCATTTATCTTGAACTTAAAATCTTTCATTTTAATTGATGGTTATGGGGTTAACTAATTCAATTTCCTATGAACAACAATACGGTTTGGGGTTTGCTGCAAGCTATACAGTTTGGAACTCCATGGTGAATAACGCCTCGAAACCCTCTCGATGGTAAGCACGGTTGACTCCTGGTCATGCTTCTCGGTTTCGTAAAAGTAAAGAGCAGCCGAAATGGCAGCAAAAACCTCACCCGGGATCTCTTCCATTTTCTTCTCAACCACATCAACCTTGGCCTGCTTGGACTTCCTAAATTGAATACGGATAGGTTTTTGAGCTACCCTTGCGGTTAGCTTGAACAACCGGTAAAGTACAAGCAGGGCTGTAAATACCACCGTCATGGCGGTTAGTGCCATGATAAACCCATAAGGGTCGAACTTAACAAACTTTTCGCCAGCTGTAACGTGGCCTGCAAAAAGTTCATTGGTTGAGTTAGGCGTAGCCAATTCGCTTATCTGCCATTCCCCTTTCCCGTTAGGCATCCTCACAAACGATTTATCGGCATCCATAATGGGCAAGGTAGTGCTATCGATAAGTGTTCGGCCATCGGGTGCAAAAAGTGCAATAAAACGGTTTGCACTATCAAGGGTAAAGTTTAAATGCAAGGTTCCATGTACGCTTTTGCCATTGGCAAAAAACACCAGGTACTGTTGCTGGGGAATAAGTGCGATGGGGTCGGCCGATGGAATACGGTACTTCATGGGGTTTGAGATATCGTTGGTAAGGAAACAACCCGCAACGTTAACACTGTTGTAGCCTGTATTAACTATCTCAATCCATGCACTTCGCTCACCATAGCTATCGATGTAGCTGGTTCTGTTGAAAAGCATCACCTCGTTAATGCGAAGATCGAAAACGCTTTGTGCATTAACGCTCACAAAACCAAATACTACAAGGACTGTAGCCAAAATCAATCTTTTCATTCTCATCATTGCTACAATCATTTTGATTACAACGGCAGGTTTGAGTGTTTCTTAGGTGGATTGGTATCCTTTTTGGTAGCCAACGACTGAAGTGCTCTAATTATTCGGAAACGGGTGTTTCGCGGTTCAATAACATCATCAAGGTAACCGAATTTAGCAGCCACATAGGGGTTAGCAAACTTTTCCTTATACTCCTGTTCCTTACGAAGCAGGAACTCAACCTTAGCTTTTTCATCCTCAATGGTTTCAAGTTCACGGCTGAGTAGCACTTCAATGGCGCCCTTGGGGCCCATGACGGCAATCTCAGCACTTGGCCAAGCGTAGTTGATATCGCCACGCAGGTGCTTTGAGCTCATCACATCGTAAGCACCGCCGTAAGCTTTACGTAAAATAACAGTAACTTTAGGAACAGTTGCTTCGCCGTAGGCGTATAGCAGTTTTGCTCCATGTATTATGATACCATTATATTCCTGACCAGTACCTGGCAAAAAGCCCGGAACATCAACCAGGGTTACTATTGGAATATTGAATGCATCGCAAAAGCGAACAAAGCGGGCAGCCTTGCGCGATGCATTGATATCGAGCACACCGGCAAGGTATTTAGGCTGGTTGGCCACAATGCCCACCGACTGTCCGTTGAAACGGGCAAAACAGGTTATAATATTGGCTGCATAATCGCGTTGTAACTCCAAAAACTCGCCATTGTCAACAATGGCAGCAATTACATCTTTAACATCGTACGGTTTATTGGGGCTATCGGGAATAATGTCGTTCAGCACATCCTCCAAACGATCAATGGGGTCGTTACAGGGCATTAGGGGGGGCTCCTCAAGGTTGTTTTGAGGCAGGTAACTTAGCAACTTGCGGATAAGCATGATACCCTCCTCCTCGGTTTCCGATACAAAATGGGCAACTCCCGATTTTGTGGAATGAACTCCGGCACCGCCAAGCTCTTCGGATGTAACAGTCTCACCGGTTACTGTTTTAACCACCTTTGGCCCGGTAACAAACATGTAGCTGGTATTACGTGACATGATGATGAAGTCAGTAAGTGCGGGTGAATAAACTGCCCCACCAGCACATGGACCAAAAACGGCTGATATCTGGGGTATAACACCCGATGCTAATATGTTACGCTGGAATATATCGGCATAACCGCCTAAACTCTTTACGCCTTCCTGAATTCTAGCGCCTCCGCTGTCGTTTATACCGATTACCGGCGCTCCAACCTTCATGGCCATATCCATAATCTTGCAGATTTTAGCGGCAAACATCTCCGATAGTGAACCACCAAATACTGTAAAATCTTGTGAAAATACGTAAACCAAACGGCCATCTATAGTTCCGTAACCGGTAACAACTCCATCGGATAGGTAACTCTCCTTATCGAGACCAAAATCGATGCAGCGATGCGATACAAACATGTCGAACTCCTCAAAGCTGCCCTCATCGAGTAGCATATCGATACGCTCGCGAGCTGTGTATTTCCCTTTTTTGTGCTGAGCCTCAATACGCTTGGGGCCACCACCAAGTTTTGCTTTTTCTCTTAAATCAATAAGTTCTTTGATTTTTTGCTCCTGTGTGCTCATCGTAACCTTTGGTGTTTGGGGATGTTTTTTACTTATTTTTATCTTCACAAAGTTCAGTTAATACGCCTAGGGTTGATTTAGGATGAAGGAAAGCAATATCAAGTCCTTCTGCACCTTTACGGGGTGTCTTATCAATTAGGGTTACACCCTGCTCCTCCATGCGCTTAAGCTGCTCCTCAATGCCCTTTACTGCAAAAGCTATATGGTGAATACCCTCACCCTTTTTCTCGATGAATTTACCTATTGGCCCTTCAGGGTCAGTTGACTCAAGCAATTCTATTTTGGTTTGCCCAACCATGAAAAAGGCAGTCTTAACCTTTTGATCCTTTACTTCCTCAATATTGTAGCACTTTAAACCCAACACCTTCTCGTAGAAAGGAATCGACTCCTCAAGGCTTTTAACGGCTATGCCGATGTGTTCAATGTGCGATATGCTCATAGCGGTAATATTTTAAATTAGTTTATGCAAAGTTACTTTGTATAGTTTACTTTAACCATAAAAGTTTCAACCGTTTTAGTTGTTTTTCAGCATTGTTAAAGAACATGTTTGTTAGAATTTTGCCGAAAATGGAACATAAAATAAAATAATCGCTTATTTTTGCAGCCAACTTAAGAGTAATAAACTAATACTTAAACACCATGGGAAAAGGCGATAAAAAAACCCGCAGGGGTAAAATATTTTTGGGCTCATTTGGCAATACCCGTCCCAAAAAATCAAAAGTTCGTAAGGAAAAACGCGACAAGGCTAAAGCCCAGGCAAAGTAAACCGAACTTACTAACGAATGTCTCAAAACCGGCACTGCCGGTTTTTTTTATTTATCACCTCAAACCAATACTATGTTAACGCATAGTGCAATTTAATCAAAAATTGGCACCAATCATAATTTGGGACAGGGGTAAAACGCAAATAAATGGCTAAATTTGAATAATGATCGTAAACATGTGATGCCGTACCCCAAAGCTAAAATAATTCACTTTTTACCCCTGCTGATTGCATTGCTGCTCAGCGGCCCTACCTATTCTCAAAATACTCAATACGATAGATTAACCTTTCAACGCGATTCCCTGTTTGCTTTGCTGCTTTCCGAACAAATTGATAGCTTATTTTATTCCGGAAGTTACGACAGCTGCATGCTGATAATTGACAAGGCCATAATCTTTTTTGATAAACTAGGTTTAATCAGGTATAAAATTGATGCCCTAACCCGGCGGGGAGCAATTTACAGGATCAATGGTAAGTTCGGCAATGCCATGTCCGATTTCAGCGAAGTGCTTCAGTATTACCAACGAACCGGGAATATAAAGGGCGAAGCCTCCACGCTAAATCATATAGGAGCAATTTACCGGCTCAGGGGCGATTATCCCACAGCGCTCGACTACTACTTTAAGGCTCTGGCAAACTACCAGAAAATTAACTATCTGCCTGGCATTTCGTCCGTCCTCAATAACATTGGAGTTGTTCATTTATATCAAAAAATCTACGATAAAGCTTTAGAATACTACAACCAATCTTTATCCATTGAGGAAACGCTCAAGAGCGATGAGGGGATTGGCACTTCGTACCTAAACATCGGTGATGTTTACCGAAAAAAGGGGGATCTGCAAAAAGCCGCCAATTACTACCTCAGAGCTTTAGTTTACGCCAACCGAACAAATGACCTTGATGGCATAGGAACCATTTACAATGAGCTGGCAGGCATTAACATCGAAAACGGCTCCACAGATGATGTCCTGAAATACTTAAAATTAGCCTATAATACATTTTTGAGCACAAACAGCCCGCAACGACTTGCAGAGTGTCATATAAATTTCGGGAAATACTACCAAACTATAGGCAGCATCAGTCAAGCTATTAAGCATTACAGCCAGGCTCTTGAACTTGCCGATAAAAATAAATTACTTGAAATTAAAAGCGATGCACACCGTCAACTTAGCCTACTTTTTGATAAGCAAGGAAATATTGTAGCGGCATACTCCCATTTCAAAAAGCATATTGGTACCCGCGACAGCCTTTTTAACGAGGATAACACGAGAAAATCGATACAGGCTGAGTTTTTTTATAGGTTTGAGCGCCAACAGGAAGAACATAGAATTGTCGAAGCCAAAAAAGCAGCGGAATACGCTGAACGTTTAAGGCGCGAAAAGGCGGTTAAAACTTCACTTATTGCAATAATCAGCCTTGGAACTATTCTAATTGGCTTTATCTTGCTCTATCTTCATAAAATCAAATTAAAAAACGAGGAGCTTAAATACCACCAAAAGGAAATCCTTGAGAAAAACGAGGAACTCCAACAGCAACAGGAAGAGATTCTAGCCCAACGCGATGAGATAGAACGTAAAAACATAATCCTTGAACAATCGCAACAGATAATAGCCGACAAGAATGAAAGGATGATTAGCAGCATAGAGTACGCCAAAACAATCCAAAACGCACTGCTACCAAAACCTGAAAAATTTTCCGAATTATTTTCGGACTACTTTGTAATTTACCAACCAAAGGATATTGTTAGCGGTGATTTTTACTGGGTAAACAACGATGAACGATTCACCCATGCAGCAGTAATGGACTGCACCGGACACGGTGTGCCGGGCGCTTTCATGTCGATGATTGGCAATACCCTGCTCAATAAAATTGTAATGGAATGGAAAGTTAGCCAACCATCAAAGGTTCTGGAAGCACTCAATGAACAGCTTCGTGAAGCGCTAAAGCAAAAAGAAATGGGCAATATTGTGCTGGCCGGAATCGATATTGCCTTTGTAACCATCGATAAACAGGATAAAAAAATGTATTTCTCGGGAGCAGCAAGGCCATTGCTTATAATCCAAAACGGTGAGATGAAACTGGTTAAAGGGAGTATTCGGTCAACGGGAGGTTTTCAACCGGCAAACACCAAACCCTTTGAGGACGTCAGCTTTGAACTTGTTTCGCCTACATCCATCTACCTATTTTCCGATGGCTATGCCGATCAAATCAGTATTGCCAAAAAGAAGTTTGGCTTACAACGATTTATCGATCTCATCAATCAATCGCATAGCAAATCCATGTCGGCTCAACGCGACTTGCTATTCCAAATGATGGAGAACCACTTACATGGGGCTGACCAACTTGATGATATCTGCGTGGTGGGTCTCCGGCTAGCATGACGCTACCTACTACTCACCTCGGGATACTCCAGCCTTACGTGGTAGATATTCTGCAACTTTTTCTTGAAAATTGTCTTTATCAACGAGATATCCCTGAGTGTAATATCGGCAAAGCTGTACTGCCCCGAGTTAAGCTGATCGTCGATAATCCTCTCTACTAGCTGATCGATACTCTGCATGCTATACTCCTTAAGACTACGCGAGGCTGCCTCAACGGCATCGGCCATCATCACTATGGCAGTTTCCTTGGTTTGCGGTTCAGGACCTGGGTACGAGAACTTACCCTCGTCGATATTTGCATTCTCAGCCTGCAATTCCTTATTGTAGAAGTATTTAACCTTGCTTGTACCATGGTGCATTTTAATAAAGTCAACTATTTGACTCGGTAATCCTGCCTTGTCTGCAATTTTTACCCCCTCATGCACATGATTTATGATAATCTCAGCGCTTTTAACACTATCAACATTCTCATGAGGGTTAAATCCACCCTGCTGATTCTCAATAAAAAACATAGGGTTAGCCATTTTCCCAATGTCATGGTATAGAGCTCCTGTCCTAACAAGTAGAGGATTTCCTCCAACGCGCTGAACAGCGCTCTCGGCTAAATTGGCCACCTGCAAGGAGTGCTGAAAGGTTCCCGGAGCAACCTCGGCCAATTTCCGCAGCAAATCAAGGTTGGTGTCGGAAAGCTCAATGAGTGTGATATCGGACAAAAAACCAAAAAACTTCTCAATAATGTAAACCAATTGGTACGAAGCAAGAAGCAACAGAGCATTAATGCCATACCATAATGCAAAAAACCAGTTTACTTCTTTTAGCGAGCCATCGCCAATAAGGTATAGGCTTAAAGTTAACGCCAAGTAGGAGAAGTAAACAAGTCCCACCGTTTTAAATAATTGGCTACGATTGTAAATTTTGGACAATCCAATAACAGCCACAATACCCGCAATAAAATTGGTAAATACAAACTCAAAGCTATTGGGAACTAAAAACGCCACAAGAAAAATGGTAATAAGGTGAACAAATAGGGCAAGCCGCGAATCGAAAAAGGTTTTAACAAAAATGGGCACAATGGCAAGCGGAATAACCAAAATGCTGAACGAGTTTGTTTTGATAACCAGGGCCGAAACGCCTGCCGATGCCGTAATTAACATCAAAATAAATAGCAATTTCCTGTTATCGTTCAATACCTCGTTTCGGAAATTCAAAAGAAAAAGAAAAAGAGCAATATATAGTGATGCAATAAGCATCATGTTTCCGAAAAGAATGGCAAATAAATTTTTTGAGCCCAATTGTTTATCGTATTCTTTTTTGAACGATTCAAGAATCTGGTATATCTCTGAGCTTACTACCTCGCCCTTCACTACAATTTTTTCCCCTGCTTGTACCAACCCCTTAGTAATTGAAATATTTGATATTAGCTCATTACGGAACTTTTGCGTTGCAACCTCATCGTAAAACAGGTTTGGATGAATGTACTCGTTAAGGTTAATCATTTCCAACAATTCAACCAATTCTAGGGTTATACTTTTAGCGTAGTCAGCTGATTTGGCATTTAAAAGCCTAACAGCCTTTTGAACAGTATAAACCTCATCGAACCACTTATCGTATGCCACATTATTGATTACAACAGCCAAACCCTGTTTGAGCATACTGTTTGTAATGGCGTTCTCATCCTGATTGATAATACCTTTTAAGTAAATCTGATTTAGGTTATCAGCAACAAACTTTTCCAGCTTAGGCTTTTTTTTCAGGTAATTCAGTCTTGAGGTCTTTGATACATTCTGACTATTAATGAACTTGTCAAATGCCAGGTCGAAATCGGCATGGAACCTCTCCAGCTGCTGCGAGTGAATGGTGGAATCGTACCGGTAAAACGATTTGAACTCCTTTAGCAGTTTGCTTTTTTCGGCAAAAAGCTCTTGCTCTGTCTTATAAACCGGGAAATCGAAAGGGGCATAAAAATCCTCATGCATCCATGGCCTACCCTTTTGGAATTCATAGCCAAATCGGCCTTCGCGTGGCATTATCGTAACCACAATGAGATACGAGAGCAGAAATAGCACAAATGCCAAAATATGTTTTATGTTGATTTTTTGATGCGCTGCCATAACCTTAATTTTTTCAAAGTATGAATCACTTATTTGTTATTGAGCTGTACTGAGGGTTAATGTTTGCCACAGTCAGTCCCAGCTCCTTGCCTGCATTGAGCATAAGGGTATAGGCCTCAAAAAAATCGTTACGGATTTCGCCATCCAGAATAGCATCCTTAATCCTATTCTTAATAATCCCAACCTCCTTGCAGGGTTTCAGGTTAAAGGTTTCCATAATCATTTCGCCTGTAACTGGAGGCTGGAAGTTTCTAATGGAATCCTTCTCTTCAACCTCTTTTAACTTTTTCCTGACAATCCTAAAGTTAGCAAGATGCTTTCGAACAGTAATATCGTTTTTTGAGGTGATATCAGCTTCGCAAAGCATCATCAGGTCATCAATATCGTCGCCGGCATCAAATAGCAAACGGCGGACAGCCGAATCGGTAACAAAATCCTGCGAAAGGACAATTGGGCGGAGATGAAGCAAAACCATCTTCTGAACAAACTTCATCTTATCGTTAAGCGGAAGCTTTAGCTTTCGGAAAATTTCGGGAATCATTTTGGCTCCTAAAAAGTCGTGACCGTGAAAGGTCCAACCCTGCCCTGCAACAAAACGTTTAGTTTTGGGCTTACCAATATCGTGAAGCAATGCAGCCCATCGAAGCCAAAGGTCATCACTTTTCTGCGCCAAGCTATCCAAAACCTCGAGGGTATGGTAAAAATTATCCTTATGCGAAACCCCATTGCGCGATTCCACCCCTTTCATGGCTACTAATTCTGGTAAAATATGCTGTAAGAGCCCGGTTTGATCGAGCAGCAACCACCCTACCGATGGACGCGGAGTAACCATCATCTTATTAATTTCATCCATCACCCGTTCAATGGAAACAATAGTGATTCGTGTACTCATTTCACGAATAGCATCCAGGGTTTTGGGCTCTATGTCAAAGTTTAGCTGTGTTGCAAACCGAATTGCCCTAAGCATTCGCAACGGATCGTCGGAAAAAGTAGCAGCAGGTTCAAGCGGCGTACGGATGGTACTTCGCTTTAGATCCTCCAGCCCGTTGAATGGGTCAACAAGCTGGCCAAAGTTTCGTTTATTCAGCCCTATGGCAAGGGCATTTATGGTAAAATCGCGTCTTTTCTGGTCGTCTTCGAGTGTCCCATTTTCCACAATTGGTTTACGCGAATCAAGTCTGTACGACTCTTTACGGGCACCAACAAACTCTATATCCCACTCGTTATGCTTAAGCTGAGCCGTTCCAAAGTTTTTGAAATAGGTAACCCTGCTTGTTCTTAACCTTTGGGCAACTTTCCTGGCAAAGTCAACCCCGCTCCCAACCACTACAATATCAATATCCTTCGATGGTCGGTTAAGTAAAATATCCCTTACAAACCCACCTATAACATATGCATCAACCCCTTCAATTTCGGCCACCACGGATATTACTCTGAATATATTGCTTTTTAGGTACTCCCTCATGATTGAATTTTATGACTGACAAAATTACAACTTATCAAACTTTTAGCCTAATATTTTGTTTAGCAGTACAAATGAGTTGTTTACCTTTAAACAATGATAAAATGACATATATCAACTTAAAACATTCAACAAAATTATGCCATTAAATGTTTTGGTATTACTTTTGTATCGTTTTATGTATATAACTTAATATGTCAATAAATAAATTTGAGAAACTATGATTGAGCACTTAACAGCAGAAACTTTTAAACAGAAAGTATTCAACTACGAAAAGAATAACGAGTGGAAATTTGAAGGCGACAAGCCTGCAATAATCGATTTCTACGCCGATTGGTGTAGCCCCTGCAAAATGGTAGCTCCTATACTGGAGGAACTTGCCAAAGAGTACGAAGGTAAGCTAAACATTTACAAGGTTGACACCGAGGCTGAACAGGAACTCGCTGCAGTTTTTGGCATTCGCAGCATTCCATCGTTACTTTTCATCCCATTAAACGATCAGCCACAAATGGCTATGGGTGCACTGCCCAAGGATACTTTCAAGAAGGCATTCAAAGATGTATTAGGCGTTGAGGAAACTAGCCTAATTTAAAAATAAGGGAAGGAGCCTTTGGCTCCTTTTATTATTACCGAATTGGTTTACCATGACTGCTATTAAAATTTAGCCCCTACGGGGCTGAAAACGTTGTACATTGTTCGTTAAGTATAATGGTACACAGATGACGCCAATATTGCTGATTTACACTGTGAAACATCGTGCAAACTCTGCGTAACACTTTGATAATTATTAAGTTGTTTATTGATAGCAAACACAGAAAGCACAGAATGAGTTGATATGCGCCGATATACAGCCAGCCAAACACCAAACACCTCACTGAACACTGCACACTAAAAATAGAACCCCACTTCGCGGGATCAGGCTCTTTATCCTTTACCCTTTAACCTTTATCCTTTAACCTTAACCTGAGATTCCTCGCATTTGCTTGGAATGACGAGAGGTGTTGTTTGTTATACGTGCAGTGAAATGGAACACAGATAACGCCAATATTGCTGATTTACAATCTGAAACATCGCGTAACCAATGCGTAACACTGTAATAATTATTTAGATAATGG
>DSBV01000104.1 GCA_011045955.1 Bacteroidales bacterium
CTGATGAGCGTAAGCATATCGGCATCGGCCGAGATAGCGCCTGCAAATCGGAATCCAATGGTAACATTTTCGGCTTCTAAGCCAACAACCTCATACTCCTTAGGTTGGCTAATTGGCTCCTCGGGAACAATATTAAAGTCAGGTAAGGGCTTTGCTTTAAGGGTCCCAAAATACTGATCAATTACTTTTATTGCCTCATCGGGGTTAAAATCGCCGGCAAGGATAACTGCCATGTTATTGGGAACGTAATACTTATCAAAGAACTCACGTATATTTTTCATTGAGGGGTTCTTAAGGTGTTCAGCCTCGCCGAGGGTGGTTTGCTGCCCATAAGGGTGATTGGGGAAAAGACCCCGCAACAGTGCCTCATTAGCTTTACGGCCATCATTGGTTAACGACATGTTTTTTTCCTCGTACACAGTTTCCAGTTCAGTGTGGAAAAGCCTTAAAACGGGATGACTAAAGCGGTTAGCCTGAATCATTGCCCAGTTCTCAAGCTGATTGCTTGGAATATTCTCAATGTATATTGTATAGTCATTAGAAGTTGCCGCATTAGTTCCGGTTGAACCAATGGCAGTCATCAGCTTGTCGTACTCATTAGGAATGGCAAGTTTGGAGGCCTCAAATGAAATGCTGTCAATTTGGTGGTAAATTGCGGCACGCTTTAGCGAATCGGTCTCGTTACGGTAAACCTCGAATAATTGCTCAATGGTGTCAATCAATTCTTTTTCCTTTTCCCAATTGAGTGTACCAAAATCGGGCGTACCCTTAAACATCATATGCTCAAAGTAATGGGCTAAACCAGTGGTCTCCTTGGGATCGTTCTTACTCCCTACCCTAACGGCTACAAATGTTTGGATACGGGGCTCATCCTTAATAACCGACATGTAAACCTTAAGGTCGTTATCCAGGGTGTAAATTCTAACGCCCATGGGGTCGTTAGGAACAATTTCGTAATTATACTGCTGCGCAATAGCATGAGCAGTAAAAATCGCAGCTGCAAAGAGCAGTAACTGAATTTTTTTCAGTAATTGTTTCATAGTTTTTGTTGATTTAAGATTTTGTTTTTGACTAAAATAAAAAATCAAAGTTTAACGCCCCTGTTTTTAAACTTATAAATTGTATTTTTATCAAAAAAGATATATGTTTATCGAAAAAATTTAAATCCCATGAAACGTAAGTTAAAGATAAGGCAGAAAATTCTACTCTACATCCTAACGGTAACAGCAGTTCTTTATGTTGCCTCCATGGGTTACATCCTTTGGCAGTCGAGGATGAATATTTATAACGATGCCATTGAAAAAACTCAGCTAGCCGCAAAGGTATCGGCAAAAGAGGTAGGAGCAATATTTGAAAAGGAATTATCGCTTGTCCGAACTCTTTCTCAGGCTTTTACAGTGTATAAAAATATGCCCCACGAACAGTGGAAAAAACTTTTTCTTGACATGTACATCCCTGTTTTAAGGGAAAACCCTGAAATTTACTCAATATGGGATAGCTGGGAATACAAGACATTTATTCCCGATTACGACAAGGATTACGGGAGATTTATAATAACTACCTGGCGCGAAGGGAATGAAATAAAATGGTTGTATGATGAGCGTAGTATGAATGGCGATCCTCCTATTTATGCTAAATACAAAAAGTTGGGGAGGGAATCAATTTGGGAACCCTACGTTGACCAGGTTACTACCGGAAAAGCGGATATTAAACTAATGATTACCTACTGCTCTCCCATTTACATCAACAACGCTTTCAGCGGGATAGTTGCCAGTGATGTTAGCCTGGAAAGTCTCCAGGAGATGGTATCGAAAATTAAACCTGTAAAGGGAAGCTTTGCATACCTAATTTCACACGAAGGTATCATTGCCGCCCATCCAAGTAAAGATTTTATCAATAAAAAGGTTGAAGAGGTTCTTAAAGATGATAACATAAAAGAAAGGATTACCCAAAGAATATCAAAGGGCGAAGAGTTTTACTACACCACTACCGATGAAACAGGAAGGCAACTTCTTATTTGCCATTCCCCTATTATTGCAGGTAAAACCACTACTCCTTGGTCGTTAGCCCTTTCGGTACCAGTTGATGTAATAATGGCGAATGTCAAGAAAACTTTTTATGTTTCGCTATTTGTTAGCATTACTGGGTTACTTGCAATGGTGCTGGTATTGCTTTTTGTGTCCGACAACCTAACTAAACCCATAAAGCGAATTACCGATATACTTAAACGCATGGCTAAGGGTGAAGTATCGGAAGAACTTAAGGTTGAACTGAATACGGGCGATGAAATTGAGGAGATGGCATTAGCGCTTAACACTACAATTGATGGTATTGGTCATAAAACAACATTTGCCAACGAAATTGGCAAAGGAAACTATGAAACCAACCCTGAACTGCTTAGCAATAAGGACGTGCTTGGAAAGTCGCTAATACACATGCGCGATAGCCTTAAAAAGGCAGCCGAAGAGGAAGAAAAGCGTAAAGTAGAAGATCAAAAACGCTCTTGGGCAAACGAAGGGTTTGCCAAATTTGGTGAAATACTTCGCCAAAACAACAACGACCTTCAAAAACTTTGCGATAGCGTAATTGCAGCATTGGTAAAGTATGTAGGAGCTAACCAAGGGGGGATTTTCCTTTGGAACGATGAGGATAAAACCAACCAATTCTTTGAATTGATTTCAGCTTTTGCCTGGGATAGAAAAAAATATCTAACCAAGCAGATTGAAAAAGGCGAAGGCCTTGTTGGCGCATGCGCCATGGAGAAGGAAACCATCTTCTTAACCGATGTGCCTGACGATTACGTAAACATCACCTCGGGTTTGGGCGACGCAAATCCCCGATGCGTGATTCTTGTACCCCTTAAACATGAAGATGAAGTTCTGGGCGTGATTGAAATGGCCTCGTTCAAGGTGCTAGAAAAGCACGAAATTGAATTTATTGAAAAGATTGCTGAAAGCATTGCAGCTACCATTCTCTCAGTAAAGATAAATGCTCGCACAAAGATGCTTTTGGAGCAATCACAAATGCAAGCTGAGGAGATGAAAGCCCAAGAGGAGGAGATGCGTCAGAATATGGAAGAGCTGCAAGCTACCCAAGAGGAGGTTGAGCGAAAATCGGCTGAAATTGAGGAATTTATCAAATCAATTCAAAGTTCTGCATACGTTATTGAGTACGACCTAAACGGCAACATTCTCAATGTAAACGACTCCTTTGTTCAGTTTATTGGTATTCCACGTGAGCAAATAGTTGGCAGCCACCACAGCGACAACCTTGAACTTTTTGAAGTTCAAAAGAAAGAGTATGGCACATTCTGGGATAACCTTAAAGCGGGTATAAGCAAAAAGGTTAAATCAACAATTACCTGGAAAGGTAAAACATACCACTTACTTGAAACCTACATCCCCGTAAAGGATAGTGAGGGAAGGGTTTACAAGATAATGAAGCTTGCCTTTGAGGATGGTGAGTTCAAGTAGAAAAAAAGCGGCCTTAAAGGCCGCTTTTTTTATAAGCCTATTAACTTCTTAATAGGATCGTCGCCCCCAAACAAAAGCTTTTCAGGGTTCTCAATCATTTGCTTGATATCCATTAGGAACGCTGCAGAATCCTTGCCATCAATAATTCGATGATCGTATGATAGGGCAACGTACATAATAGGCCTAACTTCCACTTTGCCATGAACGGCTACCGGCCTGTCGATAATATTATGCATACCCAGTATTGCGGATTGTGGGTAATTCAGAATAGGAGTAGAAAGCATCGACCCAAAAATTCCTCCATTAGTTATAGTAAAGGTACCACCATTTAGTTCGTCGAGGGTTATTTTACCCTCCCTGGCCTTGGTGGCCAAACGCAAAACCTCCTTTTCAATATCGGCAAAACCAAGGGTATGGGCATTACGAATTACAGGGACCATCAAACCCTTTGGGGTTTGAACGGCAATCCCCATGTCAATGTAACTTGGGGTTACTATATCTTCGCCATCAATCATGGAATTAGTCATGGGGTGAAGTTTTAAGGCCTCAACGGCAGCCCGCACAAAGAACGACATCAACCCTAATTTAACACCATACTTTTGCTGAAAATCGGCTTGGAATTTGGATCTAATCTCCTGAACACGGCTCATATCAACCTCGTTAAAGGTTGTAAGCATTGCCGTTGTATTTTTAGCAGTAACCAAGCGCTCGCTTACCTTTTTCCTAAGCTGCGACATACGGTTGCGCTTCTCGGAACGTTCGCCAGCCAATGTGGGGTTCGTAGGGTTAGCAATGGAATCGGTTTTGCTCAAAGCCTCCCTAACCATTTTCACATCGCTCGCTGAAATCCTCCTCAATCCATCAATAACATCATCGATGCTGAGGTTGTACTCCTGCATAAGTTCACGGGCGAGCGGGGTAACCTTTACATTTTGATTGGTAACCTCATTGGTTTGTTCCATAATTTTTAATTCCTCTGTTTTGGGGTCTAAGCCTTTAGTAGTTCCCTTTTCAACAACGTCTTCTTTTCTATCAGCATTAATAGTTTTCAATGATTTTCCGGCAAAATATGTATCAATTCTACAGCAAACCTCATTGACCTTTACCATACCCTGTTCAACTACAATGGCAATTTTCCCTGATTCAGGAGCAATAATAGGTAGAGTTGCCTTTTCCGATTCAACCTCGGCAATCTCCTGATCTTTTTCTACAATATCGCCATCGGAGACAAGCCAACGGGTAAGTTCAACCTCCGAAATCGACTCGCCGGGCGAGGGAATTTTTACATCTATCAGCATAATTGGAATATTATTTTACAGTTTTACTACTTGCGTTCAAAATACTCGTACTGGTTAAGCCTATCGAACCGTTTTGAACCTTCCTCGCATTGCAATCCGCAATACTTATTTTTAAGCTCGCAGGTGCAAGGCCTAAAAACCTTAGTTACTATTTCCATTTGTTCCAGGCTATGAATTTTACTTAAACCAACAGCAGGACTACCACTTGGCGAACGCGAAATAACCTCAAGAGGAACACTATTTATCCTATCCTTTACAAAGTGCCATGCGCCCATATTTTGGGGCTCTTCCTGAACCCAAAGCCATTTCTTAGCATTGGGATATCTTTCAATAATCTTTGCAATTTGATTGGATGGGAAAGGATATAGCTGCTCAATACGAACTAAGGCAATATCTGCAACATCAAGTTCATCCTTACGCTGCAGTAGATCGTAGTAAATCTTTCCGCTGCAGAACACAACTCGCGATACTGCTTTCTCATCAACATTACTGTCGTCAATCACTTCGAGGAAACTGCCCCACTCCAAATCCTGAAGGGTTGAAATATTTTTAGGGTGTCGAAGTATACTTTTAGGCGTGAATACCACCAGTGGAGTTCTGAATTCGCGCTTTAACTGCCTGCGCAGGGCATGGAAGAAATTTGCAGGTGTTGTAGCATTTACAATTTGCATGTTGTTACGAGCAGCAAGGATAAGAAAGCGTTCTATTCGGGCACTTGAATGCTCGGGGCCTTGGCCTTCGAAACCGTGGGGCAAAAGCAATACAAGACCCGATTGTAGTCCCCACTTATCCTCGGCCGAACTTAAATACTGATCAATAATAACCTGGGCTACGTTGTGAAAATCGCCGAACTGAGCCTCCCAGATAGTTAGGCCATTGGGTAAAGCTACTGAATAGCCATACTCAAAACCTAAAACCCCATACTCCGAGAGAAGACTATTGTAAACCGAAAAGGTAGCATTTGCTCCAGGGATGTGTTGTAGTGGATAGTATTTTTCCTCACTTCCTTGAATTGAATATGCTGAATGGCGATGCGAGAATGTCCCCCTTTCGGAATCCTGTCCACTTAAACGTACGGGATGCCCTTCGGCAATGAGAGTACCGTAAGCCAAAAGTTCGGCCATGGCCCAATCAACTTTTTGTTGATTGTAATTCACGCGTCGCTCATCAATAATTTTTACTAACTTTTTGAAAAGATCCACCCCGCTGGGCAGCTCAATCAATGCTTTCGATACCCTGTCGAGTTCATTTCGGCTTACACCGGTTTCAGGCGATTTCTCAAAATCGTGATTGGTTGAATACCTGTAGCCAGTTGACTTCTCGGGAATGAACCGGCCTATTCTGATTTTAGGGTTTGCCTGGGCAAACACAAAACGCTCCTCGAGCATGGTATCGTAATCCTTTCGAATAGCGGTGGCATCGTCAATGGAAATCACCTTAGCATCAACCAATTTGAATGAATATATATCACTTACATTGGGATGCTTAGCAATTAAATCGTAAAGCAGGGGCTGGGTAAAGCGAGGCTCATCGCCCTCATTATGGCCATACTTACGATATCCAAGTAAATCGATAAACACATCGCGGTGAAAGGTTTGACGGAACTCAACCGCTATACGAACAACATGCAGTAATGCTTCGGGATCATCGGCATTAACATGGAAAACGGGCGACAGGGTTACCTTTGCCACGTCGGTTGAGTAGGTACTGCTACGGGCATCGGTGTAGTTTGTGGTAAAACCAACCTGATTATTTAGCACTATATGTATAGTGCCACCTGTAGAGTAACCACTTAACCGCGACATTTGAATGGTTTCATAAACCACTCCTTGTGCAGCAACAGCCGCATCGCCATGGATAATAACAGGTATCAAACTATTAACATCGCCACGATATGCATCGTCAATTCGGGCGCGGGCAATACCCTCGGCAACCGGGCCAACGGTTTCAAGGTGCGAAGGGTTTGGCACAAGGTGCAGCCTCACCGATTTATTTTTATCGGTTTCAATGGTATTGCTATACCCTAAGTGATACTTCACATCGCCAAGGGTTGATTTATCGTCGTAAGCCTCACCAAAAAACTCGGCAAAAATCTCCTCGTAGGGCTTACGCATGATATTGGTTATCACGTTTAGCCTTCCCCTATGGGCCATGCCAATTACAAACTCCTTAACTCCATGTTCAGCGCCATGCTCAATGGTGGCATCCAGAGCCGGAATTAGGGCCTCGAGCCCCTCAAGGGAAAAACGTTTTTGCCCCACAAATTTTCTATGAATAAATTGCTCAAACCCAACTGCTGCTGTTAAATGGTAAAGTATATGTTTTTTTTGATCTTTAGTAAACTCGGTGTGATTCAACGTAGATTCTACTTTGCCTTGAATCCATCCAACAAGTTCTGGTTCTCGCAAGTACATGTACTCCACACCGATGCTACTGCAGTATATCCTATTAAGCCTATCAATTATGTCGGCTAGTGTACCATTAGGCAAATCAATAATTTCGCCAGCTTTAAACTTATTGCTTAAATCATCTTGTGTTAGTCCAAAGTTTTCGATATCGAGAGTTGGTTTGTAGCTTCGACGGACTCGGACCGGGTTGGTTTTTGTAAACAAGTGCCCCCGCATTCGGTATGCTTCAATTAGCTTAATCACCTTAAATTCTGAGTCAGCAATACAATCCGGAGAACCGTAAGAACCAGAAATGGCTAAGTCAAATCCCAAAAAGAACTTTTGCCATCCCTCATCAACCGAATGAGGGTTGTTTTTCCACATCCGGTAAAGCTCCTCAATTGCCTTTGGTTCGATATTTCCTAATATGTTTTCCATACACTCTACTTTTCACTAACCAACACACGAACTATCTTTAAAGTTCAATGCCCCCTTGAATTTTCTAAAACTATGTTTCAACCAGGGTATCCAAAGAGTTTTTCTTGCTTAATGGTTTTTACCACATACTTTGGAACCATTTTCTCCCAACGATTATCGTTATGTTGCAGCAGATTCAAAACCTCGTCCGAATTAATTTTAAGCCACTCCTCGTTAACGCCCGATAGGCTAACAATTAAATCGTTCTGTTTCAGGTAATGGTAGATGTACATCACATCATCGGGTAATTGAAGATCGTTGATGTTCATGATTCTACCTGTTTTTCGATCCAATGCCGGGTAGATGTAGAACTTTGTACGAGCTGGGAACATTTTCCCCACCGCTTCGAGCAGGCCTCCGGGTAAGTTTGCATAGTACGACTTATCGAGCACCTTCACAAAAGTGGGAATACCCATTACAATTCTTAGATTTTTATGCTTAAACCTTCCAAAATAGTCAACCAGCTTGTAAAACTCCTTAAAGTTTGAAATTAAAACATTTTGCCCCATTCCATTTAGCAAATCAACGCGATCCAGAAAATCGCGCTCCTTAAGTTCTCCCTCCTCAAGTAGATTATTTAGAGTGATTTCGCAAATCTGAAGGGTATTATCGGGCTTAAACAGGGCATTTTTCTTAAAATGGGCATAGGATGTTTTAAGAATATCGAATCCCACGTATGTAATTGGCCGGAAACGTCCCCTTAGCACGAGTGCATTTTTCTTATAAAGCATGTCGTCGGGTTCCTGGATATTGCCGTAACGGTCGAAAAATATGGCTGCAGTCATACCATTTTTAACGAGTTGCACCCCCAGTAGCCTATTATCAACATAAGCCAAATCGGGACCACACATCCGAACCATGGTAATCTCAACCCTATCGGATGTAAGGTTATCCATTAACGATTGTATAAATTGTGTGGGGTAGTTGTAGTAGTAAAAACAGGCATATATCAAGTTTACTCCAAGAACACCAAGAGTATATTGCTGTAAAAGACCATCATTCTCATTAAGCCGAACGTGAACTACCACTTCGTTGGGTTCGCGTTGCTTTGTAAGTTCAAAGCGCACTCCCAACCAACCATGCCCTTGATTATTCCTTCGAAAGTTGAGCGTTTCAACGGTATTAGCAAAAACAAAGTAGCGTTTTTCGGGTGAACGTTCGGATTCCAATACCTCTATAAGCTGATTGTATTCAGCAGCCAGCATTTGCTGTAAACGCTTTAGGCATACATAGCGACCGCTATCGCCTTCACTGTAAAGGTAATCGCTAAAAACTTTATCGTAAGCCGATATGGTTTTGGCAATGGTACCCGATGCACCACCAGCCTGAAAGAAAGCTCGTGCAACCTCTTGCCCTCCACCAATTTCGGCAATGGTGCCGTAAATTTTAGGGTCCAGGTTAACTGCCAAAGCCTTTCGCTTTGTGGTTAAAATTTCACGAACCATGAACTCGTTTTGTATAAAATTACAAAAAAATGCGAAGTTTGTTCAAACATTTAAATGTAAATATCAGTGCCACAATAAAAAAGCCCTGCTGTTTGCAGGGCTTATGAACTATAACTAATTTAAGCATTACTCCGCCTTAATTAGCTCAAGGCTACGCTTAACAAATCGGCTTAAATCCTCACCCTTTAGCATGTTGTTTGCCAACAAGGCTAAATCGATAAGCTGCTTTACCAGCTTGTAATTTTTACCAAAGTCTTTTAGAATCGCGCTACGTTCGTCCTCCAACTTATCGAGCTGTTTTTTGGCATCGGCAAGGACATCCTTGTCGGCCTGGGGTATCTCCTCGTCCTTTTTATCCTTCTGAGTTTTTTCCAGCTCTTCAACCTTAACCTTTACCGGTTTTATTTTCTCGTTAACCTCGTTAAGCCTTTCGCTAAGCTGCTTGCTTTTAGCTTCAATAATTGATTTAACCAAGGGGTGCGATACGTTAACCACAAGGTTACGGCTATCGGGCATGCTACCATAAAAACTGGAAGTGGGGCTCATGGCAGCCATGTCCTTCATTCGGCGCATAGACTCCGATTGGGTAATTATTACAGGGTTGGCGCTTTCGCCAAGTTCCTCAAACAATACCCAGTAGTGGTCTTCCGAAGGAAGTGCACCCTCAAAAACAGCTCTCAAATCGGATTGCTCCTCAGCCGATAGGCTAACTTCTTTCCGATCCTCCTTCACAATCAGCTTGTCGATCACATCAGAATCGACACGGGCAAAACGGGTATCCTTCAGCTTGGTCTCCAGAGTATTAATGAAATGTGGATCAAGTTGGCCATCCATCATGAGAACATCGTAACCACGGGCTTTTGCCTCCTCAATGTAGCCATGCTGCGCCTCCTTATCGGTTGCATATAGGTAAACAAGTGATTTGGTCTTATCGGTCTGGTTATCTTTAACCAGCTTTTCATACTCCTCAAAGGTGAAATACTTACTATCAACATTCTTGAATAAAGCAAACTTCTCAGCACGCTCGTAGAATTTTTCGTCGGTAATCATACCAAAAGTGATGAACAACTTAAGGTCATCCCATTTCTTTTCGAATTGCTTGCGATCGTTCTTGAATATTTCCTGAAGCCTATCGGCTACCTTTTTGGTAATATGCGATGATATTTTCTTTACATTGGAATCGCTCTGAAGATAGCTGCGCGAAACGTTCAATGGAATATCGGGCGAATCAATAACGCCATGAAGCAATGTCAAAAATTCAGGCACAATACCTTCAACCGAATCGGTAACATAAACCTGGTTGCAGTATAGCTGAATTTTATTCTTTTGTATGTCGAAGTTAGTCTTTATTCTTGGGAAGTAAAGGACTCCTGTTAGGTTGAAGGGGTAATCCACATTCAGGTGAATGTAGAAAAGGGGTTCTTCCTGAGCAGGGTAAAGATCGCGGTAAAACTTTTGGTAATCCTCATCCTTAAGCTCGGCGGGTTTGCGGGTCCAGAGCGGATTGGTCTCGTTAATTATTCTGTCTTTCCCAGTATCAACCTCCTTGCCATCCTTCCATTCCTTTTCGGTTCCAAAGGCTATGGGAATTGGCAAGAACCGACAATACTTGCGAAGCAACTCCTCAATCCTATGCTCCTCAAGGAACTCCTTTGAATCGTTGCTGATGTGTAAAACGATATCGGTTCCGCGAGCCTCACGGTCGGCATCCTCAATCTTATACTCAGGTGTTCCGTCGCAACTCCAGCGAACTGGTTTGGCGCCATCCTGCCATGAACGGGTAATAATCTCCACCTTATCGCTAACCATGAACGATGAGTAGAAACCTAGCCCGAAGTGGCCTATAATACCGTTAGCCTGAACTTTATACTTTTCCAAAAACTCCTCAGCCCCGGAAAAAGCAATTTGATTGATATAGCGGTCAATTTCATCGGCGGTCATGCCCACACCGCTATCGCTGATTGTGAGTGTTCCCTTTTTCTTATCAATCTTCACCCTGATGGACAGGTCGCCAAGCTCTCCTTTAAAATCGCCAACCGATGCTAAAGTTTTTAACTTTTGAGTGGCATCAACGGCGTTGGAGATTAACTCCCTTAAAAATATCTCATGGTCGGAATACAGGAACTTCTTTATAATAGGGAAAATGTTCTCAGTGGTTACGCCAATTTTTCCTGTTTGCATTGCACATCAATATTTTAGGTTAAACATAATCGATACATACACTACCCATGCTTTCAATTCCAATGCCAACAAAAGCTTTGTTAAGGATATCAAAACATATTTTGTATATCAACCTGATATTCAGCACAATGTAAAAGCAAAAAAAGTTGACAAGTAAATGTCAATTAGGCAAGCGGATGCAATTTTGTCAGATTAAATAGTAACCAATAAGTAGATATGACGCAATAATAATGACTGTCCCAATCCAGACATACAAGGCTATTTTAAAATCTTTCTTTTGTTGTGCCAGGGCTTGCTTGCTGAATAGCAATGCGATATGGTTGTTTATACGGAGTAGTGCGCAATCGTCCTTATTGATAACAGCCACAGCACCAAGTTTTTTTACGTAACCACCATACTCCTGTTCATCCTCATTGGCAAGCATGATGGCATATATAAAGGGTTTAATCTTTTTGAGCGATTCAAGAATCTCAATACCATTCATAAGGGTTTGATTCTTTTCATCGTAAAATGTAAAGCCAATAAGGGCAACATGGGTTATGCGCTTGCTTAGCTTTTTGGTTCTTAAAAAATTTATAAACTCATCACCATTAGCGAATTTTTTAATATGAAAAGGTTCTAAGCATTCAATGCCATTAAAAAGAATGTCGGACCACTCAATGCTGTAGTCAACAATGTAAATTGCTATTTTTCTTCTTATCTTATTAAGTGATTCCAAGCCTGCCATGTGCTGACCACGTTTTTCCAGGTTAAACATACCACATGAAAATTCGTGCGGTAAATGGATAATTTAATTCAATATCAGTAATGACTAAACTACATTGTAATACAAATGTATAAAATTTTAAACCAAAGTGCCATGAATTAACAAATTCAACCGGGCTAATAAAAATGTGGATACAGAAACAATTTTGAGAAACTTAGTCAATAGAAACATCCTAAAAAAATAACTTGTTCCTATTGACTTATCGAGGGTAAACCCGATAAAAACCTATATTTGATAAAAAAAGCCGGGAACACCCGGCTTAAAAAGTAAAGGTTAATTATACAAAGGTAGATATGAGTAGTTCTTGGAATATTCAAGCATCTGCTCAACATAGCTATCGGGGTACTCCACAGTAGCGTCAACCACGCTATCGCCCTGAGAAACCGGGATAATTCGTGGATTGATAAAACCACCATAAGGGGCAATGTTAAGTTTAGCAAACCTATCGAGAACCTGCTTATGCAAATCGTAATCAACCTTAACTGCGTAGTTTTCAACCAAAGCTTTACCGGCCTCAAAATCGCCAGTTGATTTAATTCGCTGGATTTCATTAAGAAGCTGTCCAAAAAGTTGACGGAGCTTTTGGTAATCGTTTACCACAAAGTAAACCTTACCATCGCGCTCTTTGCGCTCAATCAAATTATCGACCTTACCCTGCTCATAGCACCACTTTGAAATTAACTGACGATTGCGCATATGAGCCTGTTCAATGTTCTTACCCAGCTCAACACGGGTAAGCTGAGTCATAAGCCCATTACGGATGTAGTTAGAATACTGAACCTTAGCCACATCCAAATTGGGGATCAATCCAAGTTCTACCATTTTAGGATCCATAATGTAGTAAAGAGCAAACAAATCGGCACGGGCCTCTTCCAGCGGCGAACCATAATTTTTAAGTTCATCGCCCTTTACGCCATCAGCTAGCTGGCCTGAGCCATGTCCAAGGCACTCATGCAAATCAGTATGTAGGCTGCTGGCCAGGTATCCATACTTTTTGTTCAGTTCAATTTCCTCGTTAGACCAAGCAAACTCCTCAAGAAATCCATTTCCCATTGCTGCCTGGTCATAGGCATAGGTGATATTATCCATGGTAACCGATTTTGAGCCATGAACCTTACGGATCCAATCGGCATTAGGCAGGTTAATACCAATTGGTGTGGAGGGATAGCAATCGCCACCAAGCTGGGCAACAGTAATAACCTTTGCGGTAACGCCTTTAACTTCCTTCTTCTTGAACCTATCATCAATTGGGGAATGATCCTCAAACCACTGGGCATTCTCGCTAATGGTTTGGGTGCGACGGGTTGCCTCCTCGTTACGGAAGTTAACCACAGCCTCCCAGCTGGCCTTGTAACCCAGGGGATCGCCGTAGGTTTCAATGAAGCCGTTTACAAAATCAACCCTCGATTGTAAATCGTTTACCCATAATATGTTATACTCATCAAACTTTTTCAGGTCTCCGGTTTTGTAGTATTCAATCAATTTCTCAATCACCTGGCGTTGATGGTCACTCTCAGCAACGGTTGCTGCTTTTTTAAGCCAGTAAACAATGCGTTCAATGGCTTTACCATACATGCCATCGACATACCAAACCTTTTCAACAATCTTTCCGTTTTCCTTTACCAACTTTGAATTTAGCCCGTAAGACATCGGGGTTGAATCGGAAGGGTTTGCCATATTGGCATAGAATTTTTCGGCTTCAGTTTGGGTTACCCCCTCGTAGTAGTTGCATGCCGACTGGACAACCATATCGACACCAGCCTCCTGGTTTACCCTTTTAGGGGCAATATTCGGATCAAAAATGATTGGTAAATACATTTCGATAATTTGAATCTTTCCGCCTAACTCCATTGGGAAAAGGGAATCGGGTGTTTGGTTGATGAGTTGGGTAAAGTACTCAGCGCTAAAACCGGGCATAATTTTATCGTTTGAGTAGTGGTGATGGATTCCGTTTGAGAACCAAACGCGTTTCAAATAGACCATGAACTGGTCCCACTGCTCGCCCGAACGCTTACCAGGATAACCACTATATATAGTTTCCAGAATACTTCTCACTGCCAAGTTGTGCTTGTAATTTTGATCCCAAATAATATCACGCCCACTTTTTGCAGCCTCACTCAGGTAGTAAACCAGCACACGCTGCTGGGAGGTCAGTTTTTCAAACTCAGGAATTTGGTATCGCATAATACGGATGTCGGCAAACTGATCGATTTGCCACTTAAATTCATCCTTCTGTTTCCCAGAATCGCAACTGTTTATAGCAAAACCAGCAGTTGTACAGCAAATTAAAATCATCAGTTTTTTCATTTATTTAACGTTTAGTTTGATTTGACAATATTATGACTAACTAATTATTCTTGAATTAGTGAGAAAAAAACAATACTCACTTTTTGGTTGAATATTTATTAGGCTGATAAAGGAAACCCGGCTCTTTAATATCAACCGGAGCATTAACCGGCTTAGGTTTTGATCGACGTGGATTTCGTAAATCCAAATCTCTTACATATACCCATTCAGTACCCTCAAGCTTAAAACCATCGAATGAGCCATCGGGGCCATAATACTGAAAATCGCCGGCAAACTCAGGGCTTGAAGGAGATAGATGATCGAAAACAATGGTTTTTCTATCCTCATTATACCTAAGCACCATGCTTACTCGGGCATTAAACTCAAATAGAATCCGCGACAGCCTGTACTTTCCATCAACATTAAAAACAGGGTAACCAAAAGTTGGGTTTCCTTGGCTATCGAAAGTTAGTACATCAATAATCTTTTTTGATGTAAATAGATTATTGAAATCGTATCCTAACAGGATATAGGCATTTCCGTTAGCAGTTGGGAACTGAACCAATTGATAGTAAAGCGCAGCCATCCAGCGATTGGCAGTTAACTTTTCATTTTTAGCATCGGTAATGCGTTTTCGTGAGTCGATCAGCTCAATCAGCCTAATTGTGCCATCGGGGTTTTTAACCTGCATCAACCCAAAATATTTTTGGTAACCTCCGGGTTGCGGGATATTCCAGGTAAAAACACGAAACTTGCCATCGGGCGATTTTAGCTTCCCAATTCGAATTGAATCAAAGGGATGGGTAAACGAGGTTTGAGACTCTAAGGTACCCCTAAGCATACTGTAAAAAATAGAATTCAACGAATCACGGCGGGGATAGGATGTTTCACAAGACATACTGTTAAATACCGCTTTTAAGCTATCCTCTACTTTGATTAAATCCCATGAATCCTGTCCAAAAACCGAAGTAGATAAAAAAAACAAACCAAGAATTAAGCTCACACTACCCATGGCTTTAATTTTTATTGAATTGCATTTAAACCTTCAACAATGAGTTTTGCAACAGTTCGGCATTCATCGTCAGTAATAGTAAGCGGTGGTGCAATACGAACCGCTGTGTTGCAAAACAAAAACCAGTCCAAAATGAAACCATGGTCGAGGCCATACCTAATCAGCACCTGAACCCTGTCAAACGTTCCCAGCTCAACAGCCATCATTAAACCGGCTCGGCGCACCTCCTTAACCTTTGGATGCTTAGCCAAGGCCTCAGCTATAATAGAGCCTTTATGTTCAACCTGATCAATAACTTTTTCTTGAGTTAAAAATCGTAGCGATGCAATGGCAGCAGCGCACGAAACCGGATGCCCTCCAAAAGTAGTTATATGTCCAAGTATTGGGTTGTGGGTTAACACCCTCATAATTTCTTGTGATGAAATGAATGCTCCCAGGGGCATTCCACCGCCAAAGGCTTTAGCCAGTAACAGTATGTCGGGGATAACCCCAACCCTCTGGAATGCAAACATGCTACCTGTGCGTCCCATGCCAGTCTGTATCTCATCAAATATAAGCAATGCACCTGTGTCATTGCAGCGTTGTTTTAACTTGCGAAGGTAATCAACGTCGGGCAATCGTATACCTCCTTCGCCCTGTACGGGCTCAATAATCACGCAGGCAGTTCGGGTTGTAATAAGATCTACATCGGTTATGCTATTAAAGTGTAGTAAGCGCACATCAGGCAGTAAGGGACGGTAGTTTCGCTTCTGCTCCTCGCAGCCCATTACGCTCAAAGCGCCATGAGTACTTCCATGGTAAGCATTTTTGAAAGCAACAATCTCGCTCCTGCCGGTAAATCGTTTGGCCAATTTAAGCGCACCCTCAACAGCCTCGCTACCTGAATTAACAAGGTAAACCGAATTTAAATTCTCAGGCAGCAGCCTGGTAAGTTGAGCTGCAAGCTCAATCTGGGGCTTTTGGATGTACTCCCCGTAAACCATAAGATGCATGAAATCGGCCGCTTGATTCTGAACAGCCTCAACCACCATGGGGTTTCCATGACCAAGGTTGCTTACTGATATTCCGGAGATTAAATCGAAATACTTTTTACCATCAGGCCCAAATAGAAAAACCCCTTCCGCTTTAGCTATCTCAAGCATAAGGGGCGATTCCGATGTTTGGGCTAAATGCTCCAGAAAGAGCTGCCTCAACACATTCATTTTGTCCTACTTATTTGCAATTAGTTTTAACTCGTTAATCAATGACTCACGATACGATTTACCAATGGGAATGGCTTTACGCACCTCGTTGCTCCGTATGGAAATCACGTTATCCTCAATGGTTTCAATTTTACCAACATTAACTATAAAGGAGCGATGAACCCGTTTGAATCTCACGCTGGGCAACTGATTTTCAATTGATTTCATGGTTAAATGAATAGTAAACCGCTCGTGGCTGGTCACAATAATCACGTAGTTCTCCATTGCCTCAATCCAGAGGATATCGCCATACCTAATCCGAACCAGTGTATTATTTTTTTTGATGAAAATTTCCCTATCATCGTCGAATGGTGATCGTAACTGGTTGTAACGTTCATAAGCTCTGGACACAGCTTTAAAAAAGCGAGGGAATGTGATGGGTTTTAAGAGGTAATCGGTTACACTGTAATCGAATGCCTTTAGGGCATACTTTTCCTTTGACGATATAATAACAACTTGGGGTTTAGAGGAACTGGTTTCAAGAAAATCGATTCCTGACATTTCGGGCATTTCGATATCAAGGAATACTAAATGAACATCGTCGTTTTGGTTTTGAAGAAAGCTAAGTGCATCAATAGGGTTGGAAAAAGTGCGAACCAAATTGATAAAGTCAACCCTTGAGGCATAATCCTCAATTAACCTTCTCGACATTTCATCGTCATCAACAAGCATACAATTCATAACCAATTATTTTGGTGTGATTTTTTTACGAATTTACAAAAAATTGATAGAAAAATTCAGTCTAAAGCATATTTAGCTCATTAAAAAAACGGTTTTCAATCAGGCTAGAGTTACGAATTGAGGCTCTTAACCAAGAGAGCAAAATTTCCTCCTGTTCATCGGAGGTTAACAAGAAATCGACTTCGGAATCCCTCAACCGCCCTGTTAATTCATATAATGTAATAGCAACCGATACGGAAATATTGTAGCTCTCAGTGAACCCAAACATGGGGATTCTGACGTACTCATCGGCATTTTTTAGCGCTAGTTCCGATAAACCAGTAAGCTCAGTACCAAAAAGCAAAGCAACCTTACCCTTTGATAAATCAAGTTCTCTAATGGTACAATCACTATCGTGCGGAGTGGTAGCAACAATCCGATATCCCTTTTCTCTTAGATAGCCAATTGCCTCAAGAGTGTTATTCTGAAACTGGTTATACCGGTGTATGGTAAGCCATTTGGAGGCCCCCATATCAACCTCGCTATCAACTGTAAATTTGTTGGCATTTTCAATAATATGTATATCCTGAACGCCTAAACAATCGCAAGTTCTAAGGGTAGCGCTTGCATTTTGAGCCTGGTAGATATCTTCAAGAACAAGTGTAATGTAGCGGGTTCTGTTTCTGACGATGCTGCAGAAAAGCTGATAGCGTCTATCGTAAATAAATTGCGATAGGTAATGAATCAGCCTTTTTCTAAGTTCTTTTTCGTTGGCGTCAATATTCAACTTCATGGAACAAAAATAAAAAAGGAGAACCACAGCAGGCTCTCCTTTCTGAAAAAAACAAATGATTAGTTAACTTTTCCACTAAGTTCGCTACCAGCCTTGAACTTAACAACCTTTTTAGCTTTAATGTTGATAGGCTTTCCGGTTTGTGGGTTACGGCCAGTTCTAGCATTTCTCTTAGAAACTGAAAAAGAACCAAAACCAACTAGAGCAACACGATCGCCTTTCTTAAGAGCGTTACCGGTAGTCTTGATGAAAGCGTCAAGAGCTTTCTTAGCATCAGCCTTGGTGATCTTGGCTTCAGCAGCAATTGCATCGATTAATTGTGCTTTGTTCATAACAAATAGAATTTAGGGTTAATAATAGTTAGTTGACTATCAAAGACAAAATTATTACATTTATTAATAAATGCAAGTTTTTTGAAATTTTTTTTGTCCTGATAGCCATTTTTGTTGATTTTAAAAAAACACACTCTTTACATGATGCTAATTTATGGAGTTATTTTGAAACAGCGCAAGTAAAAGTGTACTTTTTTCAACATTTTTCAACAAGCTATTTGTCAAAAAGGAAAAAGCAACTATTTTTGCAGCGGAGAAATGGCAGAGTGGTCGAATGCGGCGGTCTTGAAAACCGTTGTCCGTTTACGCGGACCGGGGGTTCGAATCCCTCTTTCTCCGCCAAACAAAAAAAAACGAAGGGTGATACCCTTCGTTTTTTATTTTGATACCAGCAACCACCCCATAAGTCCTCCAATACCCATACTACTCCACGGCGATGAAGTAATTGGGCAAGTACCACTGTTACACCCCATATAATAATAGTATAGGTAACCCACTACTATACCTATAAAAACGCCGAGAACAGGATAGATAATCCTTTTCCTCGCTTTTAACCATTGGGAAAAGGGTTCCATTTGGCTCTTTAAAATCATATTCATTAATTTATATCTTTATATTTTTACAAAAGTAACAACATTTGCAAAAACTTGTTCTATATACTTGCATATAGATATAAAGTAATTATTTTTGCAAGCCCAAAAGGTTACTGGAGAGATGCCGGAGTGGTCGAACGGGGCGGTCTCGAAAACCGTTGACCCGGGTAACCGGGTCCGAGGGTTCGAATCCCTCTCTCTCCGCCATATAGTAGGAAGCTTGTATTCCTACTTTTTTCATTCATACCGGGCCAAAGGGTTCGAACCGAGA
>DSBV01000046.1 GCA_011045955.1 Bacteroidales bacterium
AACATTTATGCCAAGGTATGGGTGTGTAAATGAACGCCGAAACCAGCTACATGAGGTAATACGCCTGTCTGGGATGAATTTGATAATCAATGATATGGATCACCCGCTCATCATAAAAGTGGCATCCATTCAAAGTGCACGAATGCAAGTGTACTTCATTGATAATGAGGACTACTTCCAAAGGAAATCCACCTTAACCGACGAGAATGGCGAAACCTTTGACGATAACGACGAGAGGGCAATATTTTTCAGCAAGGGAGTAATAGAAACAGTTAAAAAGTTACGCTGGTCGCCCGATTTAATTCACTGCCATGGCTGGTTCACTGCATTTGCGCCGTTGATGATCAAAAAGGCCTATGCCGACGATCCGCTGTTTGCACACTCAAAGATTGTATTCTCAGTTTACAACGATGGCTTTAGTAAACCCTTGAACGAGAATACTCGGAAAAAAGTGTTGATGGAGGGTGTCTCAAGGAAAGACGTAGAAATACTAAGGGAGCCTACCTACGAAAACTTACTTAAGCTTGCCGTTAACTTTTCCGATGGGATTGTTCAGGGTAGCCCCACTGTTAACAGCGAGGTATTTGAACATATAAAAACAGTTAAAAAGCCATTACTTCCCTACCAGGATAGGGAAAATTATATTGATATTTACGACGAATTTTATAACCAGATACTAAATGGCAATTCAAATGTTTCAAAAAAGAAATAGTATTGGGATCAGGCATTTGGGTGTTTTATTTGCAGGCCTTTTTCTTTCGATATTTTCACTAACATCGTGCTATAATGAACCCGGTTTTTTAGGCAATAACCTCCTCCCTGACGAGGATATTTACAAAGTAAAGATTGATTCCTCGTTCAAGGTTAGCGCTTTTACCCTGACAAAGGATTCGCTTAACTCTTTCCTGGCCTCCGAGGGGGTAATGGGGTATATTAACAGCGAAATTTTTGGATCGACCAAGGGTGGTTTTGTTGGCCGATATCTGCCAGGAATATCGACCGATGGATATGGCGGACCCTCAGCAACTGCCGATTCAATTATTTTTTACTTTACTGCCAGCAGTTTCTATGGCGATTCTACCACCCAACTAAATTTGCGCATCCATGAAATAACCGATACCACCATTTTTTGGGATAAACAAAATGCGCTTAGTCCTGTCGATCTGAATTATTATGACCCAAGCCCTTTAGCATCAGGACCCCTATCGGGCAAAGGGAGCTTAAAGTTATACCTACCCCTAGCCTTTGGACAATCGTTAATTGACTCGCTGGCTTTAACCGATTCAAAAATATTTTACACCAAGTTTAAAGGGTTTTATGTGACCATCGACGAACTCCCCGGTTATGGTGGTGTAGCCTATAACGTATCAACCTCAAACATGTACCTTAGGCTTTACTACCACTACGTTAAACAAATTGATGGTAATGACTCAACCATAAGAACCAGTAAGACCTATACGTTTGGTTCTAGATTTTATGAGTACCTGCACGACTACACAAAGGCTGATCCATCCAAAAAAATACAACATCTTAACGATACTATGACGCAGGACAGTGTTTTCTACATCCAAAGTCTAGGCGGGGTATATGGAAAAATCAGTTTCCCCGATCTAGCTCAATGGCGCGACTCCATGCCCATTGTAATACATCGTGCTGAACTAATAATTGGCAATGCCGATGCCACAACATCGCTGCCCGACTCAACCATTAGTCAACTCCTCTTTTACTACAAGGATGGTAGCGAGTGGGTTGGGCTCATTAAGGATCAGATATCGAGCACAAATACCCTAAACTCAAACGGTTCCTACCGGACATTTAGGAATGGTTATAGCGTTAACATTACCTACCATTTCCAAAAAATGCTTAAAGGTGAATATAGCGACAACAGCCTTTACGTATTCCCAAGCTCGAATACCACCATTAAACATGGAGTGCTCAAAAGCGGACAGAATAGTGCCCCAATTAAGCTAAAAATTACATACACCAAGTTGAATTAGTATGTGCGGAATTGTTGGATATATTGGGCATAGACAAGCTTACCCTATCGTGATAAACGGTTTAAAACGGCTGGAGTATCGAGGATACGACTCGGCTGGGATTTGCATAGTTAATGGCAATCCGTTTCTTGCAAAGCAGAAAGGAAAGGTTAGCGATCTGGAAGCCTTTATTGGCGACAGGCCACTACCTGGCACAATTGGAATAGGCCATACCCGCTGGGCTACTCACGGCGAGCCTAACGACACAAATGCCCACCCCCACGAGTCGATGAACGGCAAGTTTATCCTTATCCACAACGGTATCATTGAAAACTATAGCTTACTCCGAAGTAAGCTAGAAAAACGAGGTTACTCCTTTAAATCGGAAACCGATACCGAGGTTCTGGCTAACCTAATTGAGTACATCTACCTGAAAGGTAATGTTACCCCCGAAATTGCCGTTCGCTTAGCACTAACTAAGGTTGTTGGAGCATACGGAATAGTAGTAATTAACCGCGATGAACCCGATACACTAATTGCAGCCCGTAAGGGAAGCCCCTTGGTTATTGGTGTTAGAGAGGGTGAATACTTTATAGCTTCCGATGCAACACCAATTGTTGAGTTTACCAAAAGTGTAATTTTCCTGAACGATAACGATGTTGCTATACTCCAGCGCAGCCAAATGGTTCTGAAAACCATTTACAACCAAGCCCTTGAACCAAACATCCAGCAGCTCGATATTGATATTGAGGCCATAGAAAAAGGCGGATATGAGCACTTCATGCTCAAAGAGATATACGAGCAACCGCGCAGCATTCACGATACCTATCGCGGCCGAATTTCAAGCGATCCATATGACATTCACCTTGGCGGCCTCTATAGCGTACTCCTAAACCTAACCGAAGCCAAGCGTATAATCTTAATCGGCTGTGGTACCTCGTGGCATGCTGCCCTTGTAGGCGAGTATTTGATTGAAGATTTAGCCCGCATACCCGTTGAGGTTGAGTACGCCTCTGAGTTCCGCTACCGCAATCCCATTATAAATAAGGATGATGTGGTAGTAGCCATAAGCCAAAGTGGCGAGACCGCCGATACGCTGGCGGCCATTAGGCTGGCCAAGGAAGCAGGAGCGCTTGTTCTAGGTATTTGCAATGTTGTAGGATCAAGCATTCCCCGCGAAACGCACGCCGGTGTATATACTCATGCAGGCCCAGAAATTGGCGTTGCCTCAACCAAGGCGTTTACCGCTCAGGTAACTGTTCTAATCATGATGGCCATACTGCTTGGCCGCAGGAGGGGAGCACTTACCGAGGAACGTCACCGCGAGCTAATTCACGAGGTTACCCTTGTCCCCGACAAGATTGAGAAAATACTTCAAAGCGAGGAACTGGTTAAAGTTATATCGGAACGATTTAAGGATTCGCGAAACTTCCTGTACCTAGGTAGGGGCTACTATTTCCCAGTGGCGCTTGAGGGCGCATTGAAACTTAAGGAGATATCATATATCCACGCTGAGGGCTACCCCGCTGCCGAGATGAAACATGGCCCCATTGCCTTGATTGACGATACCATGCCAGTGGTGGTTATTGCCATTAAGGACAGCAGCTACGAAAAAATTGTAAGCAACGTTCAGGAAGTAAAAGCCCGCAAGGGTGTTGTAATTGCCGTTGTAACCGAAGGCGATACTACTATCAAAGAAATGGCCGACTATACCATTGAGATACCCGAAGCAGGCGAAATTGTAGGCGCTTTGCTTACCGTGATCCCCTTACAGCTCCTGGCTTACCATATAGCCGTGATGCGCGGATGTAATGTTGACCAACCCCGAAACCTGGCCAAATCGGTTACAGTGGAGTAGCTAAAGCATATTCTATCAACAAAAAGCGCGTTTAACGCGCTTTTTTTATTTCTACCTAGCAAGTTTATACCAGTAGTCGGCTTTTTGCCTATTCTCAAAACGGGTATAAATGTTTCCCAGGTAACGGGCATACCTTTTATCGGGCTTCAATATGTAAAGGGTTTCAAAGTAATCGCGCGCTATTTTATAGTCGGCGTTCACCTTTTTTAGAGCCTCGGTAAGCTGCTTGTACTGTTTGGTGGTCTTGTTCTTTTCGTAAGTTCTCATTTCTTTCACGTAAACCTCATCGGCACGGTTAAAGTGATATTCTCCAAGGAACTCTAGGGCTTCGATATTATTTTTATCGTGCTTAAGTAACTCCTTGGCAAGTTTTTCAGCCTTTTGGTTATTTTTCAGTTTCCGGTTAACAATCAGGTAGCCTGTTTTAATGTTAACATCGGACTGGTACTGTGGGGTTAATGCATTCCAGAGTGAATCGGCCAGCGTCCAGTTCTCGCTCCTTACGTAAGCATCAAAGAGTGTAACCCTTGCCGTAGGCAACAATTCGGGGTGGTTAAGATCAACGCAAAGTTTAAGGTTAACTATCTCACGCGAAAGATTATCAATTTTACGGTAAGCCTTTGCAAGGGTGAATAAACCTTGAGCATCGGCGCTGTTCTGCTTTTTGGCTTTTCCCAGGTAATCAATCGCCTTTTCGGTTTGTCCAACCTCCCAGGCTGCAATACCAGCTTTATTCCAAACATCACCGGAAACACCTTTACCTGTTGTAATTATCTTTTCATACGAAGCCAATGCAGCCTGATAGTCGTTTATCTCGAATGATCGCTTAGCATCTTCGGTTAGTTGCTTATTTCTTTTCGATACCGCACATGAAAGGGCTAGCGTTCCTATAAGGACAAATGTTAAGATAGATTTAGATTGTTTTATCATTATCAACCGTTTTACTGGTTGCAAATGTAACAATAAGGGAACAAATTTGTTACCTAAAACAGCTCAATTAGCTTGGTTCACCCATAAACCCAAATAAAAGTATTGGTTAATATTGTAACTTTACTGAAAATTGATGCTCCTATGAAGAAACTGATATTTGCTTTTGCTATAACGCTTGCCGTCTTCGATTTGTATGCACAGGAAACATATCACCATATCTCAAATTCTGGTATTTACGAGTTTATTGATGAGCTAAACACGCTTGGCATTGTAGAAGCCAATACAAGTGCTAAGCCATACAGTCGTAATTTTATTAAGTCATTGCTAATACAAGCAAGCGAACAGAAACAAAAGCTGAATAACCGTCAAAGGAAGGAGCTTGAATTTTACCTAGCCGATTTTGACAAGGATAGTGCCCCCAATGGGAAGAAGCGATTTGATATCCTCTACCGATCCGATTCACTTTACAGTATTTCAATAAATCCATTGCTGGGAGTAAACACCATAAAGAACGATAGTGCATTTTCCTATAACCGTTGGGTAGGTGCCGAGGTGCACGGACATGCTGGTAGGTTTGGATTTTATGCAAGTCTCCGCGACTATGCACAGAATTACAGGCTTGCGATGCCAACCTTTTTGACCCGAGAGCAAGGTGGAAACTATAAGATAGATGGAGAAGGTGGCGAATTCAGCGAAATGAGGGGTGGCATAACCTATGGTTGGAGATGGGGCAGCATAGGGGTGGTTAAGGATCATGTTCAGTGGGGCTCCGGGTATAACGGCACTAACATTCTGGGAGGTCGGACCCCCTCGTTTGCCATGATTAAACTCAATGTAAAACCTGCCAGGTGGATTGAGCTGAACTACATTCACGGTTGGCTTGTGTCGCAGGTAATTGATTCTTCAAGAACCTACATCAGTTTTGGTGAAACCCGAAAGGTTTACCATAATAAGTACATTGCTGCTAATCTTATAACCTTTAAACCCTATAGGGGTTTAAACCTGTCGGTAGGTAACTCAATAATTTACTCCAACCTGGAGGTTCAACCGGCTTACCTAATCCCATTTTTCTTTTACAAATCAATCGACCATCATTTGAACGGTATAAGCAACCAGGTTGGGCAAAACTCGCAGATGTTTTTTGATGTTTCGTCGTACACCGTTAAGCATCTACACCTTTACGCCACGCTTTTCCTGGATGAACTTTCGATGAAGAATATGTTTAATCCCGAAAAGCACAGTAATTTTTATAGCCTTAAGGCAGGATTTAGGCTATGGGACTTCATTTTGAGCAATCTCTCCTTATCCGCCGAATACACTCGTACAAACCCTTTAGCCTTTAAACATATTATTGAAACCACCACCTACGAAAGTAATAGATTTAACCTCGGTCACTATTTAACCGATAATGCCGATGAGGTACACTTTGCCATACGTTACTACCTCACCAGAGGGTTACAACTTTACGGGAATTTTACCAAAAGCCGTAAGGGCCCCGATTACACAAAAATTACCACCGAAAGGCTCGGCTTAACATTTATGGAACAGGTTGATTGGGAGCAAACCAACTGGCAAGTGGGCGCCCGTTTTCAGATAATAAACGATGGGTATATCTATATTGCAGGCGGAATAAACGACACTAGGAACCACACAAACTATAAATACACGCCCAGTTTCATGCTGGGAAAGCAACTACAAATTGAAAGCGGTATTTGCTGGGGCTTTTAGCTGCTCCTGTACCGCTTGAAAATAATATTGTAAACGGCAATAAAAAAGTACTTCAAATCGGTTAGCAGTGGATGTTTATCGTAAGCGTCAAGGTACTTGATTTCCGAAGCCATTATCTCTTCCAGGGTTTTTGGGTTATCGACATAAAAGGGGGGGATAAGGCCTGGTTTGTATTTAATTCTTCTTTCCTGTAGTTCCTTGGAGTAAAGATTAAAGTAGTGATGGCTCAACGGCCTTACACCCACTATTTTCAGTTCGCCACGTAAAAGGTTTATAATCATGGGCAGCTCGTCAATCCAAAGCTTTCGCATGAAACGACCAAGGGTAGAAACCCTAAAATCATCCTTAAACTTGCCACCTTCCTGTAGGTTATGTTTGCGGTAAATGTATTCCTGTAGGTATTCCGAGTATGGGTGCATGGTTCGGAGCTTGTAAACCTTGATAAATTTGCCTCCCTTCCCAATACGGCGAAGCTTTATGAGAGGGCCATAGGTAGGCTTCATGTCGAAGTAGGGTTTTCGAACTTTTTGGGCAACAACGTAATGCACCTTGTCGATTTCCTGCTCATCAATTACATCGAAACCGCATGAGTAAAGTCTCCCTAAAAATTCGGCACGGCTAATCACCCTGTTTTCGCCGCGGGTAAGCAAAAAGTATATCCCTTTGGTAAACGAGAACTTAGGGAAAACCCGTTTTAGGATGAAATCGAATAGGTAGTAAATATAGTTTAGTATTGGCGGGAACTTGCTAAGTATTCGTTTTTTGCGCTGCTCCTGTGTTTCGGCCATGCAAACAAACACCCCCCCAACAGGGATTTTATCATTTGCGGCCTCAAAGAATTTATTAATTCGCCTAATGTCGTTAACCCGCTTAAGGTTAATAATGGTTTTAAAGGTAGTGCTGGGCTGATTTAAAAGGTTGAAACTGGTTGTGGTAGCAATAGTGAGCGTTTTGTCGCTGAACAGGTTGGTATGCTGCTCCAAAAAGCAATACACATCGCGGCTAAAATCGGAGAGTATTGCCTTCTGAACAGTTTTAACACGGGTAGGATCAATGGCCTCTTCGCTGATTATAGTTGCAGGGCGAGGCCTACGGAGCGAGCGTTCCACCTTGCCTAACACATCGTCGGGCAACACCTGGGTTTTCTTTAGAACTCCCCATAAGTTGTAGATAAACAATTCTGCCAGAGTAGTGAATGCTATTGTGCTAAACACAATGAAGCGTGAATAGTAATCGTTACGGGTCAAAAAAATTAATATCGAAATAATTGCTAGCACTATGAGATTAGATGAAATAATATTCTTGGATAAGTGCCTTAATGAGTAAGAGGTAAAGAAGTATTTATTGTAGATAAGTGAGGTTAGTATCCAAGTTAACGTAAAAATTAAAAAGCCATTCCCATAGTTACCCAAATACGTTTGGAACGAAACCCCTTTTATTAAAGTTGTTAGCCAAAAGGAAAATCCAATTAGGAAGATATCCAGAAAAATCAGGATTGATACTCGCCTATTCATTTACTTATAAGAATTGCTAATTATTGATTAAAGGTAACACATTTTTTAGCAAATTACTAGTAGTTATGTTTAAAAATGAAGGTTGTTAATTTACTCTAAACCCTTGCAACAGATGTAAAAAAGATATTGCTTTGCTATAAAATTAAAAAGCATGCTATCCATTAGAGAGATATACAAGGAGGGATATGGACCATCGAGCAGCCATACCATAGGTCCAGCCCGTGCTGCAGAGATTATGAGACAGCGTCATCCGGAGGCCAACTACTTTAGGGTATCGCTTTATGGCAGTTTGGCCCTAACTGCCAAAGGGCACCAAACCGATAGCGCCCTGCGCAAGAGTTTTTTACCAAAACAGGTAGATATCATTTGGCGACCCGAGGAAAGCCTTCCGCTTCACCCCAACGGAATGATCATTGAAGCCTTTATGGAAGAGGATGGCCAGCTAATTGACTTTTGGGAAGTTTACAGCATAGGAGGTGGCGATTTAAAGGACAAAACTGGAGTTTTAAATAGTAGCCATGTTTACCGGTTTAACACCTTGACCGAGATTTTAGCGTGGTGCAAGGGGGAGGGGAAAAGTCTCTGGGAGTTTGTTGAAGATAATGAGGGTAAGGATATTTGGGACTTTCTTGTCAAGACCTGGCAAACCATGCGCGAAACGGTGAAGCGGGGGATTGATAACGAGGGTGTTCTGCCTGGTCCAATAAAATTAGCCCGCAGGGCATCGGCACAGTACACCAAAGCGCTCAACGCGCATGGCACCATGAAACAGGTTGGGCTGCTTTTTGCTTTTTCCCTTGCAGTGGCTGAAGAGAATGCTGCAGGTGGCAAAATAATTACAGCCCCCACATGCGGTTCGTCGGGGGTGCTTCCGGGAGTGCTATTTTACCTAAGTAGTGAGGAACACATTACCGAGCAAAAAATGCTTCGTGCTTTGGCCACTGCAGGGCTAATAGGGAATCTGGTAAAACATAATGCATCCATATCGGGAGCTGAGGTTGGATGCCAGGGTGAAATCGGTACGGCATGTGCTATGGCTGCAGCAGCCATGACCCAAATCATGGGAGGATCGCTTAATCAAATTGAGTATGCAGCCGAGATGGCCATGGAGCATAACCTGGGGTTAACCTGCGACCCGGTTATGGGATACGTTCAAATACCCTGTATTGAGCGGAATGCCATTGCGGCTACCAAAGCATATTCCTGTGCCGTTTACGCCCTTTCGTCCGATGGCGGGCATAAGGTATCGTTCGATAAGGCGGTTGAAACCATGGCCGAAACCGGCTGCGATATACAGGTGGCCTACCGTGAAACAGGAATTGGTGGGCTTGCTAAAAACTGGGAGGCGTTTGGTTAGTGCTTGGCTTTGTCAAGCTCTTCCCAAATCAATGCAGCAGCACCTAAAACAGCTGCATTTTTATCCTGCAACCCTGAAAGCAAAAGCTTTATCTTACCCTTAAATACAGGGAACATGTACTCTTCCATGTAACGGCGAACCGGATCCATAAGCAACTCCCCGGCATTAGTTAACCCACCAAAGAAAAAGATAGCCTCGGGGTTAAGAATAGCCACTAAATCGGCAAGGCGAGCGCCTAGAATAAGTCCGGTGTACTCAAAGGCTGCCCTAGCAAGCGGATCACCGGTTTTGGCGGCCTCGGTAATCATTTTGGCTGTAAGTTTATCGTAGGTAACATTGCGTAGCATGCTAGGTTGATTGTTATCGGCAATCATCTTGAAGGCAGTTCTCCTAAGGCCGGTAGCCGATGCGTAGGTTTCGAGGCATCCTTTCTTGCCGCAGCTACACTGCCGGCCATTGGGCTTGGCAACCATATGCCCAAACTCGCCAGCAAAACCATCGTGGCCTACAACCAGCTTGCCATCAACAACAAGTCCACTACCCAATCCTGTTCCCAACGTGATAACCACAAAGTTTTTCATTCCCTTTGCCGCCCCAAATAGCAGTTCACCCAGTGCAGCAGCGTTCGCATCGTTGGTAACCACACTGGGAACACCTGTTAATGCAGTAATCTCCTTACATAAAGGGAGTATCCCTTTCCACTCCAAATTTGGAGCATCAACTATAGCACCCAGATTATATGAACCATTGGGAGATCCAACACCTATGCCAAGCAAGCTGTGTTCATGGCCAAGTCCCATGAGCAGCTGCTCAATAGCCCCTGTTAGGTTTTTTACAAAAACATCAAAGGTTGCATTACAACGCGTGGGAAGGGTACTTTCGGCAAGTATATCGCCATTCCGATTTACTATTCCAATTACTGTGTTTGTACCACCAATATCGATACCTGCTACAACCTCAGCCATACAATTCATTGATCAAATTAAACTAAAACTAATCTAACTCTTCATAATCCACATATTCACCCTGATTCTTATCGATAATCTTTTTTTTACGAATGAATGAAAAATTTTTCCCCTTGCTTTTATCGGACGATTGTTGCCATTCTTCCTGGTTCATCTTTTTATGCAATCGCCTTAGCCATAAACGCAAAGCAATGTGGCCTACCAAACCCAACAAAAAAAGGGTTAGGAAGAAGTAAAAAATGAATTCTAAAAATGCAATCATTACTGAATTGAAAAGGTGCGCAAAGATAGCTATTTATTTAATGACAAAGCAAATAACCCCATTCTGTTTTGATAACGTAACAAATTGCTTGCTCCTAGAATTTATCTCAACAATTGGGATATTGCCCGATATGGGGAAACCGCTAAAAGATTTGCCACCAAAATCGTACCCTAAAACACTCTCATCTCTGGAAACCAAAACAAGATTTTTGCTGGGTATGACTTGTAAGCTTCCGGAATCGAAATCGCCGATTGACGATAGTATCACATTTAGAAACTTACCTTCGCGTGAGTATATGCTTATCCTATTCCTATCGAGGATAAAATATTTTCCGCCAGCCATACAAAAAGCATGGCTGGGTGAGAATGGTTCAAGAACTTGGCTTTTGACCCTGCCATCAAAGAATAGTTTCTTGATTATACCCAGTGTATCGGTGGTTAACAAATATGACCCCTTGCCCGAACTTCCTGCCAGGTAAAATTCACTGTTTTTTGCTTTGGCAAACAATGATTGCGGTTTTAATCGTTCCTCGCCCCGGCGGTTCAGTAAATACGGTCGATTTTGGTCAAAAATCACAATAAAATCTTTACCTTGATATCTAACATATCCAATGCGGTTACTAACAACCGTTTCGGTTTTAAACTTAAGCCAACCGCTTACGGGTTTTCCGTTAACATCGTAACAGTATATCCTCTTGTCGGCACAAGCCACAAAAAACCGGTAGTTTCGGTTGTTGTCGTAATCGAATGCCGATAATGGAGAGGTAGCTTTAGCAGGCAAGGTAACCGGGAAACCTTTAACATCATTCCCGTTGCGATCAATCAGGTATAACCTATTGCCCGAAGCAAAAACCATCTGTAACTTTTTGTTACGATAAACATCTACCTGGCTTACACTGCCAAGAATTGGAGCATCAATCTTTCGTTCCCAGAGTATATGCCCATCGTTACTAATAAGATAGATTGAGTTTTCAGAATCCTGAACCAATATCTCAGTTTGTCCGTTAAGATGGTTAACTAACAAATGAGGTTTGCCAACTGGTTCAGAACTAAGTTTGCAAACCCACTTCACATTTTTAAGCGAACTGGTTGTTTCGGTCGAATTGGCTTGGGTGCTTTTTACGACAAGCATGGCAAAAAGCTTTTGGCTCCCGCCCACTATCTGCCAAATAAAACTATGGCTGGAGAGAGTTTCCCCTTTGTATAGCTGGGTTGGCTTACCATGTAAGTGTAATTCGCTTAAAGGGTATGAATCCATCCTTTTGCTATAAAGAATCAGATTCGATGATGTGGAAATACGTTGCTGAACGCTCCTATAGCTTTCTGTTCGGGTAAGTGTGTTATTACGCAAATACTCATTAATTATGAATTCAAGTGAACTAATGCTTGAGCCGAAAACCAATACGTTGTCGATTACTGTAACAAATTCATCGCTTACTTTCAAAAAACTATTACCCAATAGGGTTGGGATAAGCCATTTGATAGGGTTTTCAATTATAAGGAAACTTTTATGTTTATCGGGTTCAAACTCATGTTTAACAATACTTTTTGTACCAGCAAACGATTCAAGTTGCTGAAGAGTAGCTGAACCGCTCTTGGTGTTTGCTAGAATAAACCATTCCGTGCTATCGTTTTGTAATTTGGCCGATAGTACAGCAACCTCGTTATCGAGGTTTTTTTCTAAGAACTCATTGATTGAAACCCCTGTATTGGCTAAGAAACCTGAAAGGTTTCTATTGTATGGTTCAGTTAGGCCAAGGTTATCAATATAATCGCTATAGTCGGCCATAAAGTTAGAGATGCCGGGCAGGCCATACCAGGTAAAAAATGATGTTGAAGCAGGCATGTAGCTATGCAAAGAAAAGGGAACAGGGTTTTGACGGGTAAATATTTTATAGTAATCGCCATTGTTAGTTGAACTCACAATAAGCCCGTTGGCAATTACTATGGTAGGCGATACCTGAACATCGAGTCCAACCCAACTTGCAACCCCCTTAAGAGCAAGCGAATTATTTTCAAGCGATAAAGTTTTGGAGACCTCATTGATGTTTACAAAGACATTAGCTGCAACGCCAGCTGCGGCTGTTTGGTAAATCAACTGAAACTGCTCATCGGATTCAACGGCAGCATCTTCCTTCATCTTTTTTACCGATTCAATAAGTAATTCCTGACTATTGCTAACCAGTAAAAGGTTGTTGAACACGGTAAAGGTTAAGCTGAAATAGTTCTCCTCAGGAACCTCAACATAAATTGCGGTGTAGCCTGCAATTTGAATCTCCTCGGCCTTAGCAAACCCTAAACTTTGAAGTTTGATAAGTTCTAGAATATCGCGTTGGTTAAACTCCTTGGGAACTTTATGGGCTAGTAAAAACTCGCTGCTCAGCGGATGGTGGTTGTAAAAAGCTACCGCAGTATTAGTACCTTTAATGGCTGTTCTAACTGTATTGTCCGATTTTGCTGTGCTATCCAAATAATTTAGCATGCCTGCAAAACTTTTAACAACATCGCCCTGTTCAAGGGTTTCCCACCAACTATTTGACTTTACAGAACTAGTAAACAATTCAAAATCATCAATATTCAAAATCAATGAGGCATTTAAAGGGATAGCATCAATTGGGTTGAATTGCCTGTATTCATGTTTGTTTACCCAGTGGTAAAATAGAAACACTAATCCAGCAATGGCAAGTGTTAGAAATACTATGGTTGCTACGATGCGTTTCATCGGTGTAACTGTTTGGCGTGATAAATTTACAACTAATTTAGGAAGGATAAACTGATATTTGTTGTTTAATGCGTGAGGAAGCGGTTGATAGTTGGTTGTTGATAGTGAATACGAAGCACCAAACACGAATAATCCTTCCCTGAATAACTGAGTTTAAACTTTTGACTGTCTGAAAAAAAACTCTAATTTTGTGAGATTTTTTAGGAAGTGATTTTTTGGGGACATTAGTATTTAACAACGTTATATATGGGTAACCTAAAATTTAAAGAGTACAAGGGACTTGATTTACCTCAAGTGAATAAGGAAGTTCTTAAAACATGGGAGCAGCAGAACACCTTTAGGAAAAGTATTGAAATTCGTAAAGGTCACCCTAAGTTTATTTTTTACGAAGGGCCTCCATCAGCTAATGGAATACCCGGTATCCATCACGTAATGGCACGTACCATCAAGGATATTTTTTGCCGATATAAAACCCAAAAGGGATTTCTTGTTGAGCGTAAAGCAGGTTGGGATACCCATGGTTTACCGGTTGAACTTGGCGTTGAAAAAATGCTTGGCATAACCAAGGAGGACATTGGCACCAAAATATCGGTTGAGGAATACAACTATACTTGCCGTAAGGAAGTTATGAAGTACACCGACCTGTGGGAGGATCTTACCCAAAAAATGGGCTACTGGATCGATATGGATGACCCTTACATTACCTATGATAACCGATACATTGAATCGCTTTGGTATCTACTTAAAAAGCTTTTTGAAAAGGGTTTGCTTTACAAAGGGAAAACCATTCAACCTTACTCGCCTGCAGCCGGTACCGGCTTGAGTACCCATGAGCTTAACCAGCCCGGATGCTATCGCGATGTAAAGGATACCACAGTGGTAGCACAGTTCAATGTAATAAGGGACGAGCGCAGCCAGTTCCTTTTTGACCTGACCGACACCCCCGATGTTTACATACTGGCATGGACAACCACACCCTGGACTCTTCCGTCGAACACCGCACTGGCTGTAAATGCCAGTATCAAGTATAGCATTGTTAGAACCTTTAACCCATATAGCGGCAAACCTTTAACTGTTGTTTTGGCAAAAGACCGACTGGACTCCTACTTCCCTGCTGCTAATGCCGAGCTATCGATAGAGGAGTACCAGCCCGGCGATAAAAAGGTTCCCTTCAAGGTTTTGTCGGAGGTTGAGGGCTCAAAACTTGTAGGTATCCGATACCATCAGCTATTCCCCTGGGTGAAACCCGAGGGCGACGCCTTCAGGGTGATTGCAGGAGATTTTGTTACTACAGAGGATGGTACCGGTGTGGTTCATATTGCACCAACCTTTGGTGCCGACGACGACCGAGTGGCTAAGGCATCGGGTATTACACCACTAATACTTCGCGACAAGTACCGCAATCCTGAACCCATGGTTGATAAGCGCGGTAGATTTTACCCTATTGAGGACCTCGACCCCGACTTTGTAAAAAACAATGTGAACGTTGAGCTATACCAGGAATTTGCCGGGAGATTCGTTAAAAACGATTACGACCCAACTCTACCCGAGGATGCCCCATCGCTCGATGTTGACCTTGTTGTTGCCCTGAAAAAGGAAAACAAGGCATTCAGGATTGAAAAACACGTTCATAACTACCCGCACTGCTGGCGTACCGATAAACCAGTACTTTACTACCCGCTCGACAGCTGGTTTATCCGTGTTACTGCTCTAAAGGACAGAATGATTGAACTGAATAAAACCATTAACTGGAAACCAGCAAGTACTGGTACTGGTCGCTTTGGCAAATGGCTCGAAAATCTGCTTGACTGGAATCTTTCCCGTTCGCGATTCTGGGGAACCCCTCTACCCATTTGGGTATCGGAAGATAGAACCGAGATGGTATGCATAGGCTCGGTTGCCCAACTTAAGGCTGAAATCGAAAAGGCTATCAAGGCTGGTTTCATGGATAAGAACCCATTGGCTAACTACAAGGAGGACGATTATAGCAAAGAAAATTACAACAGCTTTGACCTACACCGCCCATTTGTGGATAATATTGTTCTTGTTTCGCCAAGTGGAAAGCGAATGTTCCGTGAACCCGACCTCATTGACGTTTGGTTCGATTCCGGAGCCATGCCCTACGCTCAAATTCACTATCCCTTTGAGAATAAGGATAGCCTTAACGAGCTGTTCCCTGCTGATTTTATTGCTGAAGGCGTTGACCAAACCCGAGGATGGTTCTATACACTCCATGCTCTTTCAACTCTGCTCTTCGATTCAGTAGCCTACAAGAATATTGTTTCCAACGGATTGGTTCTCGATAAAAACGGTAACAAGATGAGCAAACGCCTTGGAAATGCCGTTGATCCGTGGGAGGTGATTGAAAAGTACGGCTCCGACCCGCTTCGCTGGTATATGATTACCAATGCACAACCCTGGGATAACTTAAAGTTCGATACCGATGGCGTTGATGAAGTTAAGCGTAAATTTTTTGGTACGCTTTACAACACCTACTCGTTCTTTGCCCTTTACGCCAACGTAGATGGATTTACCTACGCCGAGGAGGAAGTTCCTGTAAGCCAGCGCCCTGAAATTGACCGCTGGATACTCTCGTTGCTGAACAGCCTGGTAAAAGAGGTTGAGGAGGCATACGAGGACTATGAGCCCACACGCGCTGGACGAGCAATTCAGGATTTTGTAATTGAGCAACTCAGCAACTGGTATGTAAGGTTGAACCGCAAGCGTTTCTGGGGTGGCGAGTACGATACTGACAAGATTGCAGCTTTCCAAACCCTCTATACCTGTCTGGAAACAGTAGCCATGCTGGCTGCCCCCATTGCCCCATTCTATATGGATCAGTTGTTCACTGACCTTAACCTTGTTACACATCGCCATTCAGTCGAAAGCGTTCACCTTGCCGATTTCCCTAAATGCAACTCTGCATTGATTGATAAAAACCTTGAGGAGAAAATGGAGATGGCTCAGTCAATTTGCTCCCTGGTACTTGGATTGCGACGTAAGGTTAACATCAAGGTTCGTCAACCCCTGCAAAAGATTATGATTCCAATCTTTGACGAGAAGTTCAGGAAGCAACTTGCAGCAGTTGAAAACCTCATTCTTAGCGAGGTTAACGTTAAGGAGCTTGAGTACCTTACAGACTCATCGGGGATTCTGGTTAAAAAGATAAAACCGAATTTTAAAACCCTTGGCCCTCGCTACGGAAAGGCAATGAAAGCAATTTCCGAAGCCATTGCCAGCATGTCACAGGAGGATATTGCTGCTTTTGAGCGCAACGGACAGTTCACCATAAAGGCAGCCGAGGGAGATATCAATCTAACCCTTGAGGATGTTGAAATTCTCTCGGAAGATATACCCGGATGGCTTGTTGCAAACGAAGGGCGCTATACGGTAGCACTTGATGTTACCATTACCGATGAACTTCGCATGGAGGGTATTGCCCGTGAACTTATCAACAGGGTTCAAAACATGCGCAAGGACTCAGGCTTTGAGGTGACTGATAAAATCCGCATCAAAATTCAAAAACACGCCAAGTTAAACAAGGCAATTGAAGTTCACAAGAGCTATATTTCAACGCAAACCCTTGCCCGTGAAATTATTTTAGTTGATGAGGAACTAAACGGAAATTCTAACGTAATAGAGTTAGACGATGAACTTTCAACCTCTATTTCTGTTGAAAAGATTGAATAGATGAGTTGTTTTTTACTACAATTTTTTTAAACCTTTAGCAAAATTTAAAAAGCCATGGGAGAGAAAACCAGATATTCGGATGAGGAGTTAGCGGAATTCAAGGAAATTATTCTGCAAAAACTCGAAAAGGCTCGTAAGGATTACGAAATCCTAAAGAGTGCCATTACCCTGGATGAAAGTAACGATACTGAGGACACCTCGCCCACCTTTAAGGTTTTGGAAGAAGGGGCCTCGACCCTATCGAAAGAAGAGGCAGGGCGATTAGCTCAACGCCAGCTCAAGTTTATTCAACACCTTGAGGCTGCACTGGTGCGTATCGAGAACAAAACCTATGGTATTTGCCGCGAAACCGGTAAACTGATTTCAAAAGAACGCCTACGTGCCGTACCGCACGCAACGCTTAGCATTGAAGCAAAAAACAATCAGCGATAACTGGCAAGTGTTGATATCTATTACTCGACAAAGCGACCATTTGGTCGCTTTTACATTTTGTATTAGTTTTACGCCGTAAACAGCTTATCTATGAATTTCAGCAAGAAACATTTAGCCTATCTAATAATATTTTTTATCCTAATAATTGATCAAGCCCTTAAGATATGGGTAAAAACCAACTTCGCCATTGGCGATGAGGTGAAGGTGATTGGGAATTGGTTCATTCTGCATTTTACTGAGAATCCAGGCATGGCCTTCGGGTTAAAGTTTTGGGGGATTTGGGGTAAAATAGGCTTAAGCATATTCCGAATTGCTGCAATTGTTGCCATAGCCTGGTATCTTAATCACCTAATCAAGCAACAGGTAAAAACGGGGATTGTTGTAGGTCTTTCACTAATCCTTGCCGGTGCCATTGGAAATATTGTCGATAGCGCATTTTACGGCTATCTTTTTGATAGCGGCACCACCTACAGCTCAGAATTTAACCAGTGGATATCGTACTATGGTATATCCAAGTTAAACTTTGGTGGATATGCCGGATTCCTTCAGGGTTGCGTGGTTGATATGTTTTACTTCCCAATAATCGATAGCATATTACCATCATGGATCCCCTTCATAGGCGGAAAACACTTTGTGTTCTTCAGGCCTGTTTTTAACGTTGCCGATTCATCCATTACCATTGGGGTGATGTACCTGCTGCTGTTTCATAGGAATACTCTGTTTGGGCATCAACATAACCAAAAATCATAATCCAACATGAGCCGCAAAGTTGTTATCATTATGGGTTCAAAGGCTGACCTTGACTGGGCCAACCAAATTGAAACAGTATTAAAAGGTTTTGGAATCGAAACCGTTACACGTATTGCATCGGCCCATAAGACGCCGCTCAAGTGCTATGAACTGATTAAACATTACGAGAAAGAAAACGTGGTGTTTATAACCATAGCAGGCATGAGTAATGCTTTGAGTGGTTTTACCGATGCACAAACCCACTGCCCAGTTATTGCCTGCCCTCCATACAGCGACAAGTTTGGTGGTGCCGATGTGTATTCCAGCCTACGTATGCCCTCGGGAGTTGCACCTCTTACCATTCTTAGCCCTGAAAATGCAGCCCTTGCAGCCGCAAAAATTATCGGGCTTTCGCATCCCGATACTCAGGAAAAGATAGCTGAATACCAGGGGAAGAAGCGGGTTGATATTGAAGAAACCGATAAAAATCTGCAGTAACAATATATGGGAAAAGTTGGGGTTGATATCGACCATGCTGCATCAATAATTGCCAACGGGGGGGTAGTAGCATTCCCTACCGAAACGGTTTATGGGTTAGGGGCTAATGCCCTTAACCCCAATGCCGTAGCCAAGGTTTTTGCGCTTAAGGAGCGCCCCTCATTCGATCCCTTGATTGTGCATATTGCTTCAGTTGAAAGCATCAACCTTTTATCGTCAAGTAATGACCCCAGGGTATTTCAGTTAGCCGAAAAGTTTTGGCCTGGCCCGCTAACCATTGTTGTAACCAAAAGCACTATTGTTCCGGGCATTGTAACCTCCGACCTCGATACGGTTGGCATACGCATGCCCAGCCACCCCATTGCCCTTGAGCTCATAAAGAAATCGGGATGTGTAATTGCTGCCCCCAGCGCAAACAAATTCGGACGGGTTAGCCCTACCCGTGCCGAGCACG
>DSBV01000091.1 GCA_011045955.1 Bacteroidales bacterium
ATGGAAAAGCCGGAAAAGGATTGAAGTGCTCTGCGGGTTCAGTAAACCATAGTACCCCGTGGGTTCTAAGCATCCCGCTTCCAGCGGGAGGGTCACAGGTTCGATCCCTGTAGCTCCCACAAAATGCATAAGCACTTATTTTAAGTAAGTATTTATTTTTTAAAAAACATTTGCCATTTACTTACATCTAGTAGAAACTCATTTTCATTAAAAAACCTTGCCAATTTGGTTAATTGATGAAGAATGATATCTTTGCAAAAATAAATTTTTCTTTATCACTATATCCTGTATGTTTTATTTTGTTTAACCTAAAAATATACTCTCATGCTTCAAATTAATCAGATTAATTCAGAAAAAGACCTAAAAGATCTATCTCGACAAGACTTAATTGATTTTCTATATACGCATTTGGATAGATTCAGAGATGAAAAAGATGCCATAAGTAAGTGTTTAGACTACACTTTTTCTAAGAATAACGGTAAAGGCGGATTTATTCTAACTGCATATTTAGAGGACAAGTTAGTTGGAGTTGTCGTTACAAATAAAACAGGCATGGGAGGATACATACCCGAAAATATACTTGTTTACATTGCTGTTGATCAAAACTACAGGGGGCATGGCATAGGGAAACAATTATTAAAGGAAACCATTAATAGAACCGAAGGAGATATTAAACTTCATGTTGAATACGATAATCCTGCAAAGAGACTATACGAACGAGTGGGATTTACCACAAAATATGCTGAAATGAGGTATACTAAAAAGAAGTAACACATGGCTGAACTACTTATAAAAACAGATAAACTAATAGGCAACATATGCAAAATCAACAACTTTCTTGAGAAACATAATATCCATTGGAGTTTAATAGTTAAAGTTTTATCTGGGAATAAAGATTTACTCAGAAAAATACTAACCAATTCTGAAATAAAACGCATTCACAGCATTGGCGATTCAAGGATATCAGGACTTAAAACAATCAAAAGTATTAACCCAGATATATCAACCATATACATCAAGCCACCACCTATCGACACTATTAAATCGGTTGTTAAATATGCCGATATTTCGCTTAACAGTTCCTTAACTACAATTCGCGCATTAAACGAGGAAGCTAAAAAGCAAGGGAAAAAACACAGGGTTATCGTAATGATTGAACTTGGAGAACTTCGCGAAGGGGTTGTTCGTGAAAATATCATTAATTTCTATCAGAAGGTTTTAAATCTGGAGAACATAGAGATAGAGGGTATTGGCACAAACCTAGGTTGTATGTATGGCATTCAACCTACATACGACAAACTTTTGCAACTATCCATTTTTAAACACGTGATTGACGCCAAATTCAATATCAATTTAGCGCTAATCTCTGGTGGTAGTTCAATAACACTCCCTCTTGTGAGCAAACGAGAAATGCCCAAAAATATCAATCACCTACGAATTGGAGAGTCGGCCTTTTTTGGAACTAGCCCGCTAAACGGTAAAAAGTTTCGCGATCTATCTACTGATATTTTTGAATTTCGGAGCAACATTATAGAACTTCAAATGAAACCTACTTCTCCAGATGGGATTCTTACAGATGGCAATGTAGGACACACTGTGGACGATTGGGAGTATGATAAAAGCAACAGAGCCATACTTGACTTTGGAATGTTAGACGTTGACGCAAATGAGCTAAAACCCAAGGATAAGAATGTTCGATTTGCGGGAACAACCTCCGATATGACCGTATATGACTTGGGGCCAAACCCCATAACAGGAAAAATAAAATACAAGGTGGGCAGCAAAATATGTTTTACTCCATCCTATATGGCTATTGCAAGGCTAATGAGTTCGAAATTTATTAATAAAAAGATAGTTTAACTCGCCAAGACATAAATTTTAAATCCCGTATTAACTTTGTCATCGTTATAAATGAGATTAATAACTTTTTTCCTATTATATGGCTTTTGTTGAGATAAATAATCTGTCAAAATCATTTGGCAATAACAAAGTATTCACGGACTTAAATATTTTTATAGAAAAGGGACAAAAGGTTGCAATAAAGGGTGAATCTGGTAAAGGTAAAACAACCCTGCTTAGAATGCTTACCGGAATAAGCAACCCTGACTCAGGTACAATTAGTTTCGACGGTAAAGTGTTAGGCGACGATACTGTTAAAGGAATACGATCTCTAATTGGTTACCTACCTCAAGGTATTGACCTGCTTATCGACAACGGGAATCAGCTATGTAACCTTCTTGAAATTGAACCTATGTCTATTTACAACTATATTGAAGCACTTGGTTTAAATAAAAAGAAGTTAGCTCAACCCGTTTCAGAGCTTAGTGGTGGAGAAACGCAACGGCTATTTACAGCAATAATACTTGGATTGAAACGGCCAATACTTATTCTAGACGAGCCAACATCAGCACTCGATGCAAACTCTATCCTTAAGCTAATAAACTTGATCTGGAGCATGCATGAACTTACCGTCATTTCTACCACTCATAACCAAACCTGGGAAAAGCACTGCGATAAAATCATTGAACTATGAGCACTATTCAGGACATTTCATGGATACATCTAGCTTTTAGCTTCTGCATTCTACTAATCCCCTTTGCAGGGTTCTGGTATTACAGCGTTGGTCTAACCCGTTCAACAATAATTGCTATTACGCGGATGACCATACAACTTTCAGCCGTAGCCGTAAATCTTGAGTTTATTTTTGAGAAAAACAACACCTTTCTGAATATTGCTTGGGTTATGATCATGATTCTTGTGGGCGTTTTCACTACTCTAAAACGTAGCAACCTGAATGCAAAACAACTTGCACTTCCGCTAATCATTTCGGGTCTAACAAGCCTTATCATAGTAGATACATTCTTTTTAGGCTTTGTTATTAAGCTTCCCTACCTGTTTGAATCACAATATTTCATTCCCATATCTGGTATGATTTTGGGTAATGCTATGAACCACAACATAGTTGGACTTAATGCATATTTTGAGGGTTTGGTAAATAACCAGAACCTATACTACTTCCTATTACTGAATGGTAAAAGTAAAAAAGTAGCTATTAGTCCATTTATTGTTAAAGCAATAAGAAAAGCCCTCAATCCGATGATTGCAAACACATCTGTCATGGGGCTTATCTCATTACCAGGAATGATGACTGGTCAGATTTTGGGTGGAAACTCACCTGCAATTGCCATTCGATATCAAATAATGATTATGCTAGCAATTTTTACTGGATGCACTATAAATCTGATGCTTAGTATAATCATTGCTAATATAAAAGCTTTTGACAAAATGGAGAGAATTGCAGTTGATGTTTTAACCACAAACAATAGTTAACTATTCATATCGTTCGCTAACCGACTTCAAGGTTTTGGCATACTGTTCTTTAAGTTCATCAAAGATTTCCTTTACACTCACTAACTTATTGGCCAGATAAGCATTTGCACCTGCAAATGCATATCCGTTTTTTAAGTTGCCTTTGAAAGCGTTGTATAAAGCAGTGATAATGCAATAGGGACTCGATGAAACCTCGCAGGTTTTAATGCATTTAAAAGGGCATCGAATAGGTTGCTTTAAACCCTTTTTCACCCTCTCAAGAAATTCGTTAGATATGGCACGGCCAGGCATTCCAACAGGACTTTGGATTATCACCACGTCGCCCTTTTGGGCATTGATATATGTATTTTTAAAAGCCTCCGCGGCATCGCACTCATAGGTGGTCACAAATCGGGTTCCCATTTGAACACCCGATGCACCTAATGCTAGCATATTTTTAATATCAGCACCTGTGTATATACCACCCGCTGCAATTACGGGTATTTGTTTTTTATATTTATCTTCAAATTCTTTTACCGAGGTAATCACTTGTGGTACAATTTGTTCAAGAGAATAATTTTCGTCTGATAGTTGGGTTTCTTTAAATCCTAGATGGCCACCCACTTTGGGCCCTTCAACTACTATAGCATCGGGCAAGTACTGATACTCGTTTTGCCATTTCTGACAAATTATCTTTGCCGCTCTACCCGATGAAACTATTGGTACCAGCTTAGTTTTACTATCCCTTTTCAGAAAACCAGTCAGATCGAGTGGTAAACCCGCACCACTAAAAATAACATCGGCTTTACTAGCAATGGCAGTTTTTACCATATCGGCATAGTTCGACATGGCTACCATTACATTAACACCTATAACGCCTTTTGTTTTTTCGCGAGCTATCCTAATCTCTTCCCTTAACCCTTCAATACTTGCAGAGATGTAATCAACGCCTAAATGCTTATAAAGCAAACCAAGACCAGCGCTTGATATTACGCCTATACCTCCCTCGTTGGCAACAGCCGAAGCTAAACCCGAAAGGGATATTCCAACACCCATGCCACCTTGAACAACGGGAACTAAAGCAATTAAATTGCCAATTCGTAAGGGGTTCATTTTTTCCATACAATATGATTTTTTGTTTCGACCCCAAACGTTCAGTTTCTTTTTCTTTAGTGTGAGGTAATACTACAAAGAACGATATATTAATCTATCATCTCAACATATTTAAGTTAATTTATTTTGGGGAAGGGCTAATAAAAGTTATTGGAATGAGCTAAAGCACTTGGATTACCTGTTCGAGTTTTATGCCACGAGAACCCTTGACTAAAACAGTTGCATTGATTAAAGGATTATGCCTCAGGAAATCGACACATTCCAACGGACTATCAAAGTAATGAAAATTGCCGTTAATGCTTGCAAACCCTTTTCCTACAAGAATAATTTTATCAAAATTCATGCTGCTAGCAATATCTACAATTTTTTTGTGTTCATCGGCACTATACTCACCCAACTCAAGCATTTCGCCAAGAATTACAACTTTGAGGGGGAAACTTAATTTTTCAAAATTTTTTAATGCATGCTCCATGCTAGTTGGATTGGCATTGTATGCATCCATAATTACAGTGTTGCTTTGTGTTTTTATTAACTGTGATCGATTATTTGATGGAACATACTTTGCAATTGCATCAGTAATGGAATTGATATCAACACCAAAATGGCGCCCCACTGCATAAGCTGCCATAACATTTTCTACATTATAACTTCCTACCAAGTTAGTTTGGATTGCAACTTTGTTTTCTTTTTCCTTGATAGCTAGCGATAAGAAAGGATTAGTATTTGATTCATCAACTATACAATCGTCAATATAATTGGAATATGGTATTATGTTTTGAGCCTTTTGTCTATCTAAAACATCAAAAAGTAAGGTGTTTTTATGGTTGTAAAAGATTGTACCGTTTTTTAGTACCAAAAATTTATATAGTTCACCCTTTGTGTTTTTAACGCCTTCAAAACCACCGAAACCGCCAAGATGAGCCTTACCAATATTAGTAATTAAACCGAAATCAGGTTCGGTAATACGGCATAGTTCATCAATATCCCCTGGATGATTTGCTCCCATTTCTACAATTGCAAACTCAACCTCAGGTGTTATAGATAGCAACGTTAAGGGAACTCCAATATGGTTATTCAGATTGCCAATGGTTGCTCTTGTTATATACTTTTTCGAAAGAACCGCATACAGCAATTCCTTTGTTGTGGTTTTACCATTGGAGCCTGTAATTGCAAAAACCTTAGTACTTAACCTTTGCCTGTGGTAATGTGCAAGTTTTTGAAGGGTTTGTAAAGAATTGTCAACCAACACGCAACCCTTGGTTAGGTAATTAGGATTATCAATAATAGCCAACGCTGCCCCATTCTTTAAAGCATCGGCAGCAAAAGCATTACCATCGTTATACTCGCCTTTTAAAGCAAAGAATATTGATCCCGCTTTCACATTGCGGCTATCGATGGTTACGTGAAATGAATTTGTGTAGCGTTTATAGATATACTCAATCATAGGTGCCGGGTAAAAAAGAAAACCTCATGAATGTATGAGGTTTTCTTTTGATAATCTTTCATAGCTTACTATCTTGCGCCAATTCTCTCACCGCGTCTTTTAGCCGATTGGGCTCCAACAGCTTCCATAGCACAACGGAAACCGATATCGTTGGTTGATGAAGCCTCATCGAGGAAACGACGTGTACCTGGACTTAACCAGTAAGCCCTATCCTTCCACGATCCACCTTTGTAAACCCTAACACGATCGTTAATGAGGGTAGTCATACCCTGGTTCTTCTGTTGTGCATCACCTTGATAATACATCCTATCGGAGTGTTTCTCCTTTATAGTCTCTCCATCTCTAAAATCGAGTGTTGAAGCAACATCGCCATCCTTGTAGTTGATATAGTATGATTTATTATAATTCTGGCGATTAGCTGCTTCTTCCTCGGTAATCTCGCGGTAAGGGATACGGCCTAAACTATCCTTTTTGGCATAGTTGCCATCTAAATCGTAAGGAGTTTTGAAAACATTCCCACGGAATGGGCGAATTTCATCAACATCCTCAAAACTTAATGGGCGGTAAACATCCAGCACCCATTCGTTTACGTTACCTGCCATGCAATATAAGCCGTAATCATTTGGCCAATAAGACCTAACTGGTCCAGGGAATGTATTCTCATCGTTCAAGTTGCCAGCAAGCCCCATGTAATCGCCTCGGCCACGTACAAAGTTGGCCATCATCTGGCCACGATTCTTTAACTGGGGGTTACGTACGTTATGGCCATTCCAAGGGTAAATACGACGCTCAACTATACGCTCATCGTAGGTATTACCTACAAGACCTGTTGCTGCAAATTCCCATTCAGCTTCGGTTGGAAGGCGATACTTGGGTAGTAAGATTCCGTCCTCAAAGCGCACGTGGCGCCCTTCGGGTTTTTCAGGGTCAAGGCTTGGTAAAAGTTTTTTTACGCGAGCATCGTACTGGCCTGAGAGGTAAGCCTCAGTGTTAAAAGCATCCGCGCCTTTTTGAGCTAAGTCGAATTCTATAATTCCCTTATCAACCAAAAGACGTTCATTTACCCTATCGGTACGCCATATACAGTAATCGTTTGCTTGAAGCCAGTTAACTCCCACTACAGGATAATCGTTATAGGCAGGATGCCTGAAGTAATCGGTTACAAAGGGTTCATTGTAACCAAGGGGTGAACGCCATACAAGAGTATCGGGTAGGGCATTTTTAATAACCTGTGGATAGGCAGAATATACGCGTTTAATCCAGTGAACATACTCACGCCAATCTACATTGCTAATTTCGGTTTCGTCCATGTAGAATGATGTAACTGTTACCCTGCGGGGTTTAGCATTCCAGTCGTACATTACATCCTGTTCCACTCGTCCCATGATAAACGTTCCCCCTTCTATAAACACCAAACCAGGACCTGCTTCGGGTCGCCAATTTTCAACTACCTCAAATCCCCCATTATCAGGGCTGTTATATTCCCAGCCAGTTTTTTCGGATACTCCACTTCCTCCGCCACCAAATAACCCGCAAGAGTTTAGGCCAAAAATTCCGGCTGCTGCCAATAATAAGATTCTATACTTTAAGCTCATAGCTGTACGAATTTTCTCATTATAATTAAACTCAAATATAAAAATAATATTTTGTAATGCGACCCAAAAGTTTGAAAAAAATTAAAATTTTGGACATTTGATGTAGCGGTATCTCTTTTTCCCCCTTTTATACTCAAAATTCCACCCTAAGGTTACCTCGTGCGATGAGGTTGGTAACCCTCTAAACCCATGTTGCATAATACTGAAATCGTAACTGTAACCTATGCGAAACATATAATCGGCGTACCCCAAGATAACAACAAACGAATGGCTATTCAAACTTAAATTTTCTCTGAACCATAGTCCTGCAACTGCCCAGTTCTTTGAAAGATAAAAGCCAACATTTATCTGATTAAAATTTAACTGTTGAATATAGATAATGTTAGGCGAAAAAAGGAGAACCTCTTTAAATCTTCTCCACTTGTAGAGGTTAAAATCGGCTCCAAGATGGAATGTGTAATTACGGGGTATGTAAGCTCTACCTCCTGAGAAGCTAGCCTCAACAGGTTGTAGAAGATGATGCACCGCAAATCCCCCGTAAAAATTCTCAAAATCACCTGCAACCCCAAGCCCTATATCGTAATTCCAGGTTGTATAGCCCACGGCGTCGGAGTTTCCTATCACATTACCAGCCGGATCAATCATATCCGGAAAAACCAAACCCGAAAAACTCCGTGTACGAAAAATTGCTGAGGTTTGAAGTCCGAATCTAACGTGTGAATTATATGCTGGCTGAATTCCGTATGAGTATATAAGATCGACTGTGTTACGAGAGAATGTCCCTTTCCCTTCAACATCGCTCATAATATTTATACCAAATCCGCTCCGTCCAGAGGACTGAGAACGGCTGTTACGAAACGAATGTTTCCAGCTTGGGCCAAAATCAATCCTCCTGTCAAAGCTTACACCAAAGGTTGAGTATGGTATATCTATCATGGTCCACTGATTGCGATATATAATGCCTAATCGCATATTCTTTGATCCACCTGCATACGAAGGGTTGAGCATGGTTGGATTAAAAAAAACCTGCGAAAACACAGGATCCTGACCATGTGATTTTTCAAAACAAAGGACTAAGCCCAGCAAGTAAAATAAAAAAAACCTGTTTTTAAATATCATTTAAACTGGTTTGTAATAATAACTAACATTATTCGTTTTTTATTGTTAAAAACAAATGTAAAGGTAAAGCAAAGTTTTGTTTCTTTGCAAAACACCAGTTAATTATGAGAACAGTTTTTTCCATCATATTATTAACAACACAAGCATTTGGGGCTTTTTCGCAAGAGTTCTACAGAATTCTTGAATGGGTTGATACCGACAAAAAAAATATCAACTGTTTATGGTTTGATGGCGAAGATTTTCCTAACACAACCAGCAAAGTTCCATACTACACTGAATTAATACCATTACCCGATAGTAAAGAGTACAGAATTGAAATAACACAAATAAAATGGGGTAAACTACATAGAGACTTTGATTCTAGTTTTGCTCTAGTTGAACCAAACCCAACAACAAAAAACTTTAATGTTGGTGGGAGCAGGCTTATGCTTTTTTCCATACCCGCAATGAGAAAAAACACCTCTGGCTCAATTGAGAAACTTGAATCGTTTCGCTTTAAAATTGCACCCACTAGCACTCAGAAAAAAAATGCTGATAAAATGATCCGTTCCCCTCTGTCAAACTCAGTTCTTGCTACGGGTAAATGGGTAAAAGTGGGTGTGCAAAAAAGCGGGATTTACAAAATTACATACGAAGATTTGCAGAAGTATGGTTTTAGCAACCCTGAAAATATTAGCATATGGGGAATAGGAGGAAAGTCGTTACCCCTTATGAATGCTCAAAGTAACCTCGATGAGATAACTCCAATACCAATACTAGTAAGCAAAGGTGACGACGGCATTTTTAATCAAGGCGATTTTATTCTTTTCTACGCTCAGGGCCCCGAAACTTTAACGTATAATGAAACATTTAGTGCATGGAAATGGGAAAAACATGGATACACCAAAACCATATACTACTTTTTAACAACCAGTCAACCTCAAACCCTTATCGACTTTGCCGATACGCCAACCGAAACCGAAAATTACGCAACAAGTGAGTTTGATCAAGTAACAACCTTTGAAAGGAACGATACAAACCTTGTGAAATCGGGCAGGGAATGGTTTGGCGAAATTTTTGACTTGAAAACCACCTATAGCTACAATGTATCTACACCGCTCCCTGTAAACAACTCTAACTATAAAGTATGGGTAAGAGTAGCGGCACGATCATCGTCAACCTCTACTTTTACCCTTACAAACAGTGGAACACTTGGTAGCATATCTTTAAATCCCGTAATAATTGGCAATGAACTAACGAACGTGGTTTCCGTGAACAACAAAGTATTCTCAGGGAATACTGCTGGACAGAACCTAACATTTGACCTTACCTACAACAAACCCAATTCGGGTTCAGTGGGTTTCCTGGACTTTATATCAATCCAGAGCCGTCATAGCTTATCGTATAACGGTGCCCAATTACCCTTTCAGGATTTCCAATCGGTGGGGGCAGGAAGAATTAGCAGGTTCACAATCAGCAATGCTAACAGTTCCGTTCAGGTTTGGGATGTTACTAATATCAATAAAGCCAAAAGGGTTAACATTTCCTACGCCAATGGCACAATAACATTCAAGCAACCTACCGATACTATCAAAACCTTTATTGCCTTTGAGCCCGATATGGCCTATAGTGTTGTATCATATGCTAGTGTAGACAACCAGAATATTCGTGGGAGTGGTTTTTACGATTACTTTATTGTTACGCACCCAAGTTTTAAAACCTATGCCGAAGAACTGGCTCAGCTCCACCGTCAAAGAAGTAATATCTCAGTTGCAGTACATACCACCGATGAGGTTTACAACGAGTTTTCTAGTGGAAACCCCGATGTTGCCGCTATACGTAATATGATGCGATACTTTTACAAAGCTGCAACCAGCGACGATGATAAACCTAAATACCTCCTACTGTTTGGCGATGGTTCATACGACAATCTTTCCAACAAGCCAGAAAATACCAATTACGTGTTAACCTACCAATCGCCAAGGTCGATAAACAGGGTTGAGTCATTTGTGTCGGACGATTTTTTTGGGTTGCTTGACGATAACGAAGGCGAAGCCACGGGTTATATTGACATTGGAATTGGTCGCCTACCTGTTAGCTCTCCGGAGCAAGCCGCCAATGTAGTTGCTAAAATTAAAAGCTACATGGAGGATGAAGAAATTGACGATTGGCATAGTAAACTGGTATTCATTGGCGATGATGAGGATGGCAACGTGCACATGCAGGATGCCAACACGCTGGCAAAGTACATTGAAACCAATTACCCGGCCTACAATATTCAAAAAATATTTTTTGATGCTTACCAGCAGGAGGTTGGTTCGGGTGGTCAACGCTATCCCGATGTTACCAATGCCATCAACTCTGCTATTAACAATGGCGCTTTGCTTGTAAACTATACCGGTCATGGGAATGAACGCTGGCTTGCGCACGAGAAAGTTTTAACGCTAAACGATGTATTGGGATGGAAAAATGCTAAACGCCTCCCTCTATTTGTAACAGCAACCTGCGAGTTTAGCCGATTCGATGATTACCACTTGACCTCCACCGGAGAATGGATACTGCTTAATCCCAGCGGAGGTGCCGTAGCATTACTTTCTACCACTCGGCTTGTTTACTCAAGCCCTAACTTCACTTTAAACTACAACTTTATACAGCAACTATTCCGTACCGATACCAATGGAAACTATTTCCGACTTGGCGATTTGGTTCGAATAACCAAAACACTATCGGGAACCGGCTACAATAAGCGCAACTTTACCCTTTTGGGCGATCCCGCATTGATGCTAAAATACCCCACCTATAACATAAAGGTAACCCATATTAACGAACGCCCTACATCTGAGCCCTCCGATACACTAAAGGCTCTTAATAAGGCAAGCATTAAAGGGGCTATCACCGATAACCTTGACACAACTGTTGAAGATTTCAATGGTATCGTTTCGGTTACCCTATACGATAAGGAAAGTGAAATTACCACTCTGGCTAACGATGGCGGCACTCCAATGACCTTTAAAAGTCGCAATAGTATCATTTTTAAAGGGAGGGCATCCGTATCGCAGGGTACATTTAGTATCGATTTTACCATACCAAAAGATATTAACTACTCATATGGGCATGGAAAAATAAGTCTTTTTGCAACTAATGGTACGCAAACAGCACTAGGCGTTCACGATTCAATAGTTGTTGGTGGAATTGGTAACCCTGAAAGTATTGACAGTGAAGGTCCTCAAATTAATATTTACCTTAACGACACCAAATTCACTAACGGCGGTATTTGCAACTCCAACCCGCTACTACTGGTTTACCTTTCCGATGCCAGTGGTATAAATACAACTGGATCGGGGATAGGGCATGATCTCACTGCAAAGTTAACATATCCAGCCGGGCAAAGCGAAACATTCAATCTTAATAATTTCTACAAAGCCAATACCGACGATTACACTCAGGGTATAGCAACCTATCAATTCTCCGGTCTAAATCCCGGAACTTACACCATAGAGGTAAAGGCCTGGGATGCATTTAATAATAGCAATACTGGCACAATACGTTTCCGAGTAATTGGCGACGATAAACTTGTGGTTAGCAACTTTTACTGCGTTCCAAATCCGATTAAGGACAACGCACAGTTCTACTTTGAAACAAACACCAATGAAACGGAACTTGATGTAAAGCTGGAAATATTCAACATCAATGGCTCTAAAGTTGCCGAACTCCCTAAAAAAAGGATTTATACTGAAGGTTACAGAATTGGGCCACTTGAATGGAACGGATGTAACTCCAACGGGGCAAAACTTGCAAAGGGAATTTACTTTGCTCGCATCCATGTTACCTCAGTAAAAGGGGAACAGGTAGCCACAACAAAAATAGTTATACTTTAATTTGATATAAAACAATAAGTATCATATTACAACGTTTACATTTGTTACCGTATAAATGTTATTTTTGCAAACTCATAATTGTTAAGTTGATGATTAAGAAATTTTTTGGAATTGCAACAATTCTGCTTGTAGGATTACAGCCCGCTATTAAGGCTCAGTTCGATAGCACCATATCGCTTTCGGGTGGTGCAAATGCATTGCGCATTGCAGTACCATTCCTAACCATTGCACCCGACTCACGGGGTGCCGCCCTTGGCGATGCCGGAGTGGCATCGGTACCCGATGTTAACTCACAGCACTGGAATCCTGCAAAATTCCCATTTATTGATGGGAAAAAGTGGGGCATGGGGTTTTCGTACACACCGTGGTTAAAGAATCTGGTTAATGATATCAACCTAACCCATTTAACAGGTTATTACCAGTTTGATAAGATGCAATCCATTAGCGGATCACTACTTTACTTCTCAATGGGCGAAATCACCTTCAGGGACAATAACAACAACTACATTCAGGCCTTTAACCCTAACGAGTTTGCAATCGATTTTGCATATTCGCGCAAGTTTTCCGACCATATTGCCGGTGCAATGGCTTTCCGTTATATCCGTTCCGATATAACCGGTAATTTTACCACCACAGGCACAGGCAGCGGTAAACCCGGCACTTCGTTTGCTGCCGATTTAGCAGTATACTACCAGAACCCTATTAACCTTGCCGGCAAAAGTGGTGAAATGGCAATTGGGGGCAATATCTCCAACATTGGAACAAAGCTATCATACAATGAGGATCCACAAAAGGAGTTTATACCCATTAACCTAAGGGTTGGCGGAAGGTTATCGCTTAACATCGACCAATACAATAGCTTTTCGTATCTTTTGGATTTAAACAAGTTGCTTGTTCCTACCCCTCCGGTTTACAACAGCCAGAACGAAATTGTAAGCGGAATGGATCCCAACGTATCGGTTGTGCAGGGAATGATTCAGTCGTTTTACGACGCCCCGGGTGGTTTCAAGGAGGAAATGCAGGAAATATACATTGCCACAGGAGTTGAGTACTGGTACGCCCAGCAATTTGCCATTAGAGCCGGATACTTCCACGAAAGCCAGAATAAAGGGAACCGTAAGTACATCACCCTTGGGGCAGGATTGCGTTACAATGTGTTTAATATCGATTTCTCATACCTTATCCCAACCGTTGGGTTCAATAGCCCCATGGCCAATACCCTGCGATTTTCAATCGCGATTGAATTTGAACCAGCAAGTACAAGAAAAAAAAGGAATAAGTAATGGATTTTAGGATAGGTTTTGGCTACGATGTTCATCGGCTGCAGCAAGGGCTCCCCTTTTGGCTGGGTGGAGTTCACATTGAACACACTAAGGGTTCATTAGGACACTCCGATGGCGATGCCCTAATCCATGCCATTTGCGATGCCATGCTGGGTGCTGCGAACTTGGGCGATATAGGAGTCCATTTCCCCGATACCGATCCTACTTTTAAGGGTATTGATAGTAAAATCCTTTTACGGAAAACAATGGAAATAATTGCTCAAAAAGGCTACTCCATTGGCAATATCGACTCAACCATCGGCCTGCAACGCCCCAAAGTAAAGGATTTCATACCCCAGATGCAAGCTGAACTTGCCAAAGTTTTAGATATTCATCCACAGCAAATTTCAATAAAAGTTACAACTACCGAGAAACTTGGTTTTGTTGGGCGTGAGGAGGGAGTTTCGGCGTACGCAGTAGTTCTCCTAAAAAAGGATTAACTATAAATATGACAACCGACAACGAATTACTTCCCAAAACCTTAGTTCTAGGCGCAAGTCAAAAACCCAAGCGTTACTCATATCTGGCGATACGTAGCCTCCGCAAACACGGCATTGAGGTAGTAGCCATAGGTGTCCGAAAAGGAATGGTTGATGATGTGGAAATTCAAACAGAACTTCAGGATATCCCTGACATTCACACCGTAACCCTATACCTTGGCCCCCATAATCAAACACCATACTACAACTATATTCTCAACCTCGAACCCAAGCGCATAATCTTTAACCCAGGAACGGAAAATCCAGAACTGGAAAAACTTGCAAGAGAACACGGAATTGACGTGATTGAGGGGTGTACCCTTGTAATGTTAAGTAACGGAACTTACTACGAATGGTAAAAGTAATTCAGAACGAAACCGACCTTGGCAAGGCTCTTTGTGAACCTGCTACCGCTATCTATTTTAATTCGCAAGCATGCGATGTTTGCCATGTTATGCTGCCTCAACTTGAACAAATTGTTGGCAGCGAATTCCCTAAAGTGAATATTTACGTGGTGAATGCCAACGACTCTCCCGAGATATGTGGGAAATTTTCGGTTTTTACCTTTCCAACCGTACTTATATTCTTTAAGGGGAAAGAATCGTTGCGTATGGCGCGAAACATTAATCTGGCAACCTTTAGGCAAGCGGTGGCACGCCCCTACTCCATCCAATTCGACTAGGGGCGATCGAATGTTGCGCTAACAAATGGGTCGCTGACCTGACCCGAAACGCTATACTCCCAGTCAATTGCTTGGCTGTACCTGTGCCAAACTCCCCTGCCGGTAATAAAGTACAAATCGCTGTTGGTGCTTAGCACAGTAAAAACGGTATCCTTAAGTTGAACATAGGTTTCCACATCTAGCCCAAGGTTGTAAAGGTTGTAAATTACGTAGGTTGAGCTATCGAGCTGCGTGTATCGGTCGATGCTCACGTTATACGACCTGAACTTAGTCCCCTGGTAATTTTCGCGACAGCGCCAAACACCGGTAATCCCCTCACCTTTTTCGTACTTGTCGCACGACGCTCCGCATAGCAACACAAAAGATGCTAAGAACAAAAACACTTGGGCAATACTTTTCATATCTCAGGATTTTAAGTGATGAAGGGCATTAACCCCTCACCACCTTATCAATTAAGCTATCGTCGGCAATATTCGGAAGGGTAACCTTGAGCAGTGGAGTGCGTTCCATCTCACGCTTGATGGCAAACATTGCTCCCTTGTTACGCGCCCAGCTACGGCGGGCAATACCGTTGTTAACATCCCAGTGCAGCATCATTTTCAGGCGGCGCTCGGCAGCCTCCGAGCCATCGAGGGTAAGACCAAAGCCACCGTTAATAACCTCGCCCCAGCCAACGCCACCTCCATTATGGATTGATACCCATGTGGCACCGCGGAATGCATCGCCAATCACATTATGGATGGCCATATCGGCTGTGAAGCGAGAGCCATCGTAGATGTTTGATGTTTCGCGGTAAGGCGAGTCGGTACCCGAAACATCGTGATGGTCGCGACCCAGCACCACGGGTGCTGAAATTCTGCCGTCACGAATGGCCTTATTAAAAGCCTCAGCAATCCTGATACGCCCTTCGGCATCGGCGTATAGGATACGGGCCTGCGAACCAACCACCAGGTTATTTTTTCCGGCCTCGCGAATCCAGTGTATATTGTCCTGTAGCTGTCCCATTATCTCGGCAGGAGCAGTTTTTGCTATCTCCTCAAGCACCTCAAGGGCTACAGCGTCGGTTACCTCTAAATCTTTAGGATCGGATGATGTGCACACCCAACGGAACGGGCCAAATCCATAATCGAAGAACATTGGCCCCATGATATCCTGAACATACGAGGGGTAGCGGAAGTCGCCATTGGATTTTAGTATATCGGCACCGGCACGGCTGCTCTCCAGTAGGAATGCATTGCCATAGTCGAAAAAGTACATGCCACGGGCAGCCATAGTATTAATAGCCTTAACATGGCGGCGTAAACTATCATAAACCTTTTCCTTAAACAGCTCAGGCTGTTCGGCCATCATACGGTTCGATTCTTCAAAGCTGAGCCCCACAGGGTAATACCCACCCGCAAAAGGGTTGTGAAGCGAAGTTTGGTCGCTTCCCAAATCAACATGGATATTCTCCTCAACCAACCGTTCCCAAAGGTCAACAATATTCCCTTGGTAAGCTAACGATACGGCCTCATTGTTGGCCGAAGCCTGGCGTATTCGGGGAATAAGCTCATCGAGGCTAGAGTAAACCTCATCAACCCACTTTTGGCCATACCGAACCTCAACGGCCTTGGGGTTAATTTCGGCAATAACGCCAACCATTCCTGCAACCACGGCAGCCTTGGGCTGAGCGCCCGACATTCCACCCAAACCCGATGAAACAAAAATCTTTCCACGGAGATCCTTATCACCAAGCTTCATCTGCTTGCGGCCAGCATTCATAACCGTAATAGTTGTTCCATGTACTATGCCCTGAGGGCCAATATACATAAAAGAGCCTGCTGTCATTTGTCCGTACTGGGTTACCCCTAAGGCGTTATAGCGCTCCCAGTCGTCCTTGCTGGAGTAATTGGGAATCATCATGCCATTGGTAACCACCACACGGGGTGCATCGGGATGCGATGGGAAAAGCCCCATGGGATGGCCTGAGTAAAGCACCAGGGTTTGCTCATCAGTCATCTCGGCCAGGTACTTCATGGTTAGGCGATACTGAGCCCAGTTCTGAAACACCGCCCCATTCCCACCATAGGTGATAAGTTCATGCGGATGCTGAGCCACCGCATAGTCGAGGTTATTGCTTAGCATTAGCATGATTGATGCAGCCTGAACCGATTTGTGGGGGAATTCATTTATGGAACGGGCATAAATCTTATAGTCGGGGCGGGAACGGTACATGTAAATGCGGCCGTACTCCTCCAACTCACGGTAAAACTCCTCGGCCAGAACAGCGTGATGCTTTTGGGGGAAATACCTTAAAGCATTCTTTACCGCTAGTTTTTTCTCCTCGTAGGTTAGGATTTTTTTGCGCTTTGGCGCATGGTTTACGGTATGATCCCATGGTTTGGGCGCGGGCAGTTCATCGGGAATACCCTGCAGAATATTCTTACGGAACTCTTCAAGTGTCATAGGTAACAATTTTTGCTTTTAACCACAAAGGTAGTAATTTTAAAACGATTTCGGGCAATTGTGGTGGAAAAGATTGCTAAGCTGTAAAAGGAAGTTAGATGAAGTTTAAGTAAGTAAGAAGAATGGGTGGAATGAATCGGAATGAGACGGAATTATTCGGAATGAGGCGAAATTGTTCGGAATGATGTGGAATCAACTGTAACGGGAAGGCAGAGAAAGCATCTAAAATGATACATACTAATAGTTGTGGGTTGTGAATTGCTTTGGCTTGGCCGAGCCCGCAAAAAACGCTCGGTTCAGATTGTATCTTTGACATACTGGTTACAACAAAACCCAAAAGAGTTGGCAAGGGTTTAGTTTCAATCCACGCACCCGCACGGGGTGCGACGATTAACCGCAGCAGGACTAACTACTATAACCTGTTTCAATCCACGCACCCGCACGGGGTGCGACTCGTTTTACGGCGGGGGCTACATTCATGTCAATGTTTCAATCCACGCACCCGCACGGGGTGCGACGTACTAACTGTGCCCATGCCAGAGCAATTGAAAGGTTTCAATCCACGCACCCGCACGGGGTGCGACTCTCTTGCACGTATTCCGAATAATAGACTTCATGTTTCAATCCACGCACCCGCACGGGGTGCGACTTGAGGCGGCACACGCAACAAGGAACTACGGGCAAGTTTCAATCCACGCACCCGCACGGGGTGCGACTACTGGGTATTCTCAGAGGGCGGCATCGAACCAGTTTCAATCCACGCACCCGCACGGGGTGCGACTTATGAGCAAAACACGATTACGATGTTATGATAGTTTCAATCCACGCACCCGCACGGGGTGCGACATGCAACTACGTGATTATCAAGAAGATATTGTAGTTTCAATCCACGCACCCGCACGGGGTGCGACTTAAAATACCTCGGAGCACCCGCCATAACCTCATGTTTCAATCCACGCACCCGCACGGGGTGCGACCGAAAAATTACTTACGGCTTGGATGTATACAATGTTTCAATCCACGCACCCGCACGGGGTGCGACGAAGGCGTCGATATTTGCTGGGTTGAGGAGGCGCGTTTCAATCCACGCACCCGCACGGGGTGCGACTTTTCAGGATTAACGCCGTCCATATGAGTAACAAGTTTCAATCCACGCACCCGCACGGGGTGCGACTCAGCAGGGGCGTTGGCAAAAGTAATCGAATGTGTTTCAATCCACGCACCCGCACGGGGTGCGACTTACGGTCAACAAGCC